>NZ_JBQSVK010000004.1:0-198683 GCF_052376195.1 Psychrobacter sp. AOP7-B1-25 | reverse complement strand
TGGTGTCACCCGCCAGATGGTATTAGAAAGGTCGTCAGCAACTATGAGCGCTCCTTCTGAATCCACTGTCACGCCTACTGGTCGACCAAAGGTTTTGCCATTTTCACCCTGAAATCCAGTGACAAAGTTAATTGGGTCTCCGGATGGTTTGCCATTGCTAAATGGGACGAACACTACGTCGTAACCTGCTGGGTCTGAACGATTCCAGCTGCCATGCTCACCGATGAATGCGCCTTCACTGAACTTATCGCCCATAGTTGACGTTGAGAATGCTATACCTAAAGGCGCTTTGTGTGACCCAAGGCTATAGTCTGGAGTGACTGCGGCGGCTACCATATCGGGTTTTTGCGGTTTGACCCGTGGGTCGACATTTTGCCCCCAGTAACTGTAAGGCCAACCATAAAACTTACCTTCTTGAACTGAAGTCAAATAATCAGGTACCAATCGTGGACCGAGCTCATCACGTTCATTGATCACTGCCCACAACTGGTCAGTATCAGGCTGAATGGCTAACGCCGTTGGATTACGTAGACCAGTTGCATAGGGTCGGTGAGCACCGCTTTTGGCATCTATCTCCCAGATTCTAGCGCGATCCGCCTCCACATCCAGTCCGTTTTCAGTAATGTTACTGTTGGAGCCAATACCCACGTATAAGAATTGCCCATCCGGACTAGCCGTCATCGCCTTAGTCCAGTGATGATTGACCATACTAGGCAGATCGGTGAGTTTACGTGGCGGTCCGCTAGCGGTAGTCTGGCCGGGCGTATAGTCGAACTGCACTACTGCATCCTGATTGGCGACGTACAGTTGGTCTTCGATTAGCGCAAGGCCATAAGGTGCGTTGAGATTCTCAGCAAATACAGTACGTGTCTCATAAGTGCCATCGCCATTACTGTCACGCAAAAGAGTCAGACGGTTACCCCCTTTGACAGATGTAGTGCCTTTGGCCTTGAAATAAGTAGCAATAATATCCTTAGGACGCAATTTAGGTGCTCCACCGCCCTTGCCCTCAGCAATCAATATGTCGCCATTGGGTAATACCAGCGTCTGCCGTGGAATTTTAAGGTCAGTGGCAATGGCTGTGATTTCATAGCCTGATGGCACTATGGGTCGGTGATCACCCCAACCTGCTGGCTCAGCGATTTTCAAAGTGGGTAATAAGCCGCGCTGAGCTTCGGGCAAGGTCGGGTTGGCACCTAACTGTTCTGCATCGTCTATATTGTTTTCGCCACAAGCACTTAATAGAGCAACGGCTAAAACAGATACTGATAAAATATTAAGTGGTTTCATCTTGCATCTCCAATACGACAGCTTGTGAGTCCAATCCATGTTGCAATACAGGCCAAAATAACAGTGGCAACAGATAGAATAAGACCGGCTGGCATACTGGCCCAGACGTCTTTTGCATGAACGAACGAATTGATTAGACCCAGTACAAAGGCGGCCAGTAGCAATAAAAAATACGCTACTGGTGTACCCATGCGCTTCTCAGCGCGGACGACAGATAAAATCGAGCCTAGCAATGCTAGACCATTGAACACTAGTGCACCTACAAGCATCCAGGAAGCGAAATTCTTCCATTGCAGCTCGTAGCTAGACCAATAGGCGTAATCGTTAAGT
This sequence comes from Psychrobacter sp. AOP7-B1-25, assembly GCF_052376195.1. NCBI lineage: Bacteria > Pseudomonadati > Pseudomonadota > Gammaproteobacteria > Moraxellales > Moraxellaceae > Psychrobacter > Psychrobacter sp. AOP7-B1-25. The sequence continues at coordinate 197,063 of NZ_JBQSVK010000004.1, read as the reverse complement.
AAGACTCCGATAAACAGAGGTACTATTCCGGCCAAAAAAAACGCATGTAGCGGGTGCAGCGCGGTGCCGGAGTGTCGAACAGCAGCACTAGTCATGGCGGTTTCCTTATTAATAGTAAACAAGTATTCGATCGACCGTACTGATTGTATTGGATCGAATTATGTGTGATGGAATTTAAATTCTACGAAATAAAAGCACGGCTTGAAACATACCAAAGCCAAGATAGTTCTTCAATCTTTTTTTGGTTATTTAATGAACATAAGCTGGTTATTACTTCTTAAATGAGTATTGCCATAGTATTTTCTAAATCATAGAATTTGAAGTCTAATAATCAACGTACTTCATTAATAATATCCAAATAATAACTTCAAAATAAACAGTTGTATGTATCAACATAAGTATGCTCTACTATTACCGTCGGATTTCGTAATTAAAATGTTTTAAGTTAACATCTAATAAATTGACAGTAAGAGGTAAACTGTAATAACATCAGTTATTATCTTTACCATCAAACAATAATAACGTTCAGGAGTAATTCCATGCAGTGGACTAAACCAGCATTTCAAGACATCCGTATCGGTTTCGAAGTTACTATGTATTTCGAAGCTCGTTAGTATTTAACAGACTTATGTCTAACAAAAACCCTAGCTAATTAGGGTTTTTGTTTTTTGAAAGTATTTATTTTTCCACATTAATTTTTTAGACACTACTGCTAAAGTTGTTCTTTCGCTCTAGAGTTGGAATTGTCATAGTATCCGGCTCGAAACCATGTAATATGAGACCTACGATCAATTTTTAATAGCTAGATTAGAAGATCTTATAAATTAGGTTTTATTTGTTCTATAGTTTAATATTAGTCAACAAATATTCGAACTTAAATCGATGTAGTTAGCACGATAACTAAGAAGTTCAGCCATCACCAACGAAGGGTGTTTTTTAAGTCTGAGAGCGGCTCTGGACTTATTATGACATATGGACTTAATAATACTGACGGTCCAACGCTTAAAAAGCCTAATGGTATAGAACCTTATTTTGAAGGTAATCTGATTTATATTCCTGTTGTATGACAGCTCTTTTATTTAGAAATAAGTCCTTTTGGTGCCAATACTCATACCTATCAACCTAATTCTCCTAAAGGATATATTCTCTCTAAGCAATAAAGATGTACTATTCACATGTAATAATAAGGTACGCCTTAGCGGAACCAGCTATTTTAGCCCTTGAACTTATCAATAGACCACTTAAAACAGACTGATATAATGGAACTACTTATAACAAACTGCTGAACTAACCTACCTATTGCGTTACACATCATAGAACTATGTGATCTTTATCACAAAGCTAACTTATAGCTTTTACTAAAAATCATAAAAAACCACGGCGAATATTTATAAGCAATTGATTTAATTTAAATTAATACATATAACATATAAAAACACCGGACTCATTTGATCTAATATGTAAAGTATATGGATACTTTACATATTGTAGAATCTAAGACTTGAGAAGCTTAGGAACTCCACGATGAGTCATGTATGGAGTCTAAACCTTTTCACTAATGGTTCAGTTCGTTATATATTTGGCTCAACATAGCTTGAATAAAAGAAAACAGGATATCGACAATCTAGACAACGAGCGCTTTCATGTAGTTTTAACTATGTTGTCTGCTGTAGCATTTCTAGCTATTCAATGATCAAAGCTATTTAAACGCAATCTTCATTAAAAATAGCCTCTATTAAAAATGACCTTCATTGAAAAACGGTTTTATTGTATTAAGAAAACAATATTCTCAATACAATAAAACCGTCAGTGTTTCTAGTTATTGAGTGTACAATTTATCAATACTTAAGATCTTAAGAAAAGCTACCGCTCTTAACTTAAGTTTGATTTAAGCATAGGTAGGTTATACTTTGTGAGAGCTGCAATCTATTGAGCACTTTCTACAGGGTCTTGATTGAAACTCGTATTTTCTTCGTCTACCATCGTGGTGTCACTAGTTACTGCGCCATCAGTCATTTCGTCGGTTGTAGTACTATCCGTCATTGTATCGTTAGTGGCTGTACCAGCTGGCTCCATAGGACTGTCTGTCTCTGCCATATCCGTAGTTGTTTCACTCATAGCAGTGTCCGTACCTACTTCAGTATCCATCGGCTCTGTTCCAACAGCGGTAGCTTCAGTCGTATCCATCGTGTTATCCGGCGTCTCTTCCACTTCATTACTGCAAGCACTAAGTCCCACAACGCTAACCAGTAACGCAATCCATAGTTTACTTTGAAGTGAATGGCTAGAGGTTGTTGTCTTCATTTTAGTATCCTTAATAAAGTTAGAATAAATAGTAGCATTACGATGAGCCATTGATAATGGCGTTAAACATTGCAACTTAATTATTACTTTAAATGAATTCTAATATTAATACATATAACGACTAAGATGTTTTTGTTAAATTTTAATAGCTTTTGATAAACTTTTAATAATAATGTCAGTAATGTAAACCGTTCTATAATTAATTTTTCATAGATGAACGATGTTTTTATGTTTAAAAAATAAATCAGGCCATTTATTTTTTAATAATCTTACTGTCTATTTTTATAAATTCTATAACCTCAGTCTAATTACTCAGCTTTACCAGACAGTTTGAATTGATGTCAGCAATCGTTTTAGCGCCTGTCAAGGTCATCGCAACGCGCATCTCTTTATCTATCAGATCTAGCAAATTGCTTACCCCTGCACCGCCGTCCGCTGCTAAAGCATATATAAAAGCGCGTCCTAGCATGCAGACATCGGCACCTAAAGCCAACATGCGCACAATATCTAAGCCACTGCGTATGCCAGAGTCTGCCAAAATTTTAATCTCTCCTTTCACCGCATCAGCAATAGAAGGCAATGCGCGCGCACTTGATAAAACGCCGTCTAACTGTCGCCCACCGTGATTAGAAACAACGATACCATCTGCCCCAAAACGCACCGCGTCTTTGGCATCTTCTGGATCCAAAATACCTTTAATGACCATCGGCCCATCCCAGTATTCACGTATCCAATCCAAATCTTTCCAAGAAATAGAAGGATCAAAATTATTACCCAGCCAGCCTATATAGTCTTCTAGCCCTGTAGGCTTACCTAAATAAGTAGAAATATTGCCCAAATCATGCGGACGGCCATTCAGTCCTACGTCCCATGCCCATTGGGGATGCGTCACAGACTGCAAGTAACGGCGCATCGCTGCATTTTTACCACTCATACCCGAGTGCGCATCGCGGTAGCGTGCCCCTGGTACGGGCATATCTACGGTAAAGACCAGTGTTGAACACCCCGCAGCTTTGGCACGCTCTAGGGCATTTTGCATAAAGCCTCGGTCTTGCAATACATAAAGCTGAAACCACATCGGACGGTTGATTTTAGGCGTCACTTCCTCAATCGGACACACCGACACCGTCGACATGGTAAACGGAATGCCTTTTTGGTCAGCTGCCATCGCGGCTTGCACTTCACCGCGGCGCGCGTACATGCCTGTTAGACCCACGGGTGATAACGCTACCGGCATAGACAACGTTTCATCAAATAACTTCGTCTCTAAGCTCAGTTGTGACATGTCATTTAATACACGTTGCCTCAGAGCAATTTGTGATAAGTCTTCCACATTACGTTTTAAGGTGTATTCATCATAAGCACCGCCATCTATATAATGAAATAGAAATGGTGGTAGTCGGCGCTTGGCTGCGGCCCTATAGTCGTTTGCAGATGAGATAATCATACGCTTTCCCTTTTTTATATCTATTAGATAACTGTTAGATGTTTATGCCATATTTTTGTGTGTCATATCTTTGACTGTCTAATGGTCTATAGCCTAGCATTAGCATAGCTCAGTACTCGCATAATTACACACAGCATGAACAGTTACGTTTGGTTTTTGACATTTTTCCAATCCCTGGATTAAACGTATTCGTTGGGTCTAAGCTCTTATAAAAGTTCTGTAAGTCAGGTTCTGCTTCGTATAGGTGTCCGACATTGTGCTCAGCAGGATACTTTGCTCCGCGCTCATTCAATAGTGCTAGCATCATCTTTTTGACATGCTGGGCATCACTACCCTTTTTCAATATATAGTCTTGATGAAACACATAGCAGAAAAAGTGTCCGTAATAGAGCTTCATCTCTAAATGCTGTTCTATTGCTTCAGGTAGTACTTCAAGCCAGTCTAACTCATTACGTGGTATCGCAATATCGAGCGCTAATATTTCACCCACTTCTTTTTCATGAATGACTTCATACCTTATTGCAGCCCCTGCTGCGGCGAAACGATTCAAAAAGGCACTTTTTGACTCTTCTTGATTACATTCAAAGTATGCACCTGTTTTTGAAGCATCAAAAAACGATTTCAAAAAATCTTGTGCCTCTTCTATACCATCATCACTCATTTTCACTATGAGATGATGCTCGTATTTATCACGGTAATCTAGCATTCTAGTAGGCAAATGCTTTGGAAACATGTTGCCAATAAACTGCATAACTTTATCGGTAAAATGCTTGGGCATCCATGACCACTTATTGAGCCTTGCATCAATGGCCCCTTTGATAGAGAACAGTCGCGGCAATGCATCTGTGCCTAGATGCTTGATGCTTAAAAAGGTGTCTTTACCATATTTAGCGGACACATTAAATATGTCACGGTGCATATACTCCCCGACTTCAGGAGTGTTTTTGAAGCTGGATAATATCTGTCGTCGCAGCTGTGCAAGCTCACTTACACTGTTACTGCCTATATAAAAGGTTTTTTCTCTTGTCGCGACAGGTTAAGTATCAAGGCGTACGGCAAATACCGCCAGCTTGCCAGCGCAGCCACTGGCTTCATACAGTCTACGCTTGTCCGCATTAAAGCGACTAGGTGTATTTGCATCAACATCTTTTACTCTTGCGATGTACTCTTTATCCGATGCCAGCTTACCACTGTCAGGCAATGCTCTTTTATCAAAATCACCATTCTGCAAGTTAGTTAGTATTGCTTCTGGCGTATCACCCAGCTCTATATCTAGATGATTGACCAGTACCAGCTGACCGTGCTCATTAATTTGGGCAAACAAGGCAAGTTCAGTATAAGCAGGGCCTCTTTTAACCAAAGCCCCACCTGAGTTATTAGAGACGCCCCCGATAATAGACGCGCCTAGAGTCGATGAACCAATGATCGAATGAGGCGCTCGATTGACCGCGCTCAGCTGACTTTGCAATTGGTGCAGCGTCGCTCCTGGCAAACTAATCACCTGCTCGTTATCATTCACTAAGTACAGCTGGTCTATAGCAAGGGTGTTAATAACAATTACAGGTCTAACGTAGTCATTGCCGCTTGGTGTTGACCCTTCCGTCAACCCTGTTTTTGCCGCTTGCATGATAACAATGCAATTACCTTCAACGCACACCTCTAGGCTACGCCAAATATCTAGCAGTGTTTGGGGAAACAAAACCGCTAACGCGCTCCCGCCACCAGAGCGTCAGCCCATTCTATAGTGCTCGTTTTTCTCTGGGTCTGCCTGTATGTTACTGGCTCCTAACAAGGCGGTTAGTTTGTCTAACACCTGCTCAGAACTTAGGATATCTTGAGAAACTCGATTTGATGAGAAAAGGTTTGATGAGGCCATATGACGCTCCTTATCTTGTAATGGTGTATCACTCATGATGCTAAAGGCCCTTGAAACCCGAAAATATAAATGGCGGCCATGACGATGATTCCGCAGAACAGCACATAATATAGAGTGGGCAAAATAGTACGCCTCAACGTAGCGCCTTCCATACCAAGTAAACCTACGGTTGCTGATGCAGCCACTACATTATGTATGGCAATCATATTACCAGCTGCTGTACCCACTGCTTGAGCTGCAATGATTAAAGAAGGTGAGACCCGTAAGCTCATGGCGGCTTCGTACTGGAATTGACTGAACATCATGTTAGATACGGTATTAGAGCCCGCGATAAAAGCACCTAAGGCGCCAATGGTTGCACTGATTAAGGGAAAGGTATTGCCAAAAGTACCTGCAAATAGCTCTGCACTTGCAACTGGCATACTCGCCACATCTGATAAGTTTACGCCTGAATTGATAAAAATTCTAACCATTGGAATTGTAAAGATTAGTACAAAACCTGCTCCCAGTACGGTCTTACTTGATTCTTTAAAAGCATCGTTTAGTGCGTTGACGGGTTTTTTGGTTTGGATAGCTGCGGCAACCAAGGCGCTGATTAGCAACAAGCCGCCTGGTAAGTAAAGAGGACTAAAACTGGCGCTGATATCAGCCTCACTCAAAATCGAGGTTAGGTCTACCGTCATACTGTTAAGTAAAGACTGAAAGCCTGCAAACACTCTTGAAAACACCAATAATAAGGCTACTAGTAAATAAGGGAACCACGCCATAACAGTCGACATGTTTTTGTCACTCAAGGTTGGCGTAATATCTTCTTTACTGACTACCAATTTACCAAGCCATTCACTTGGCCAACTTTTTTGTGGTACAAAATCCCATGTGGTTTTTGGTACCAAAAACCCTCTTTTAGCAGCATTGACAACGATAGTAATACTAACCAAACCACCGACCAGTGATGGAAACTCTGGTCCTAAAAAAACACCAGTTAGAGTGTAAGGGACCGTGAATGCCAAGCCTGCAAAAATAGCAAATGGCCAAATAGCGAATCCTTCTCGCCAGCTTTTGTTTTTTCCAAAAAAGCGCGTGAGCATCATTACCATGAAAAGTGGCATAAACGTACCAATAGCGCCATGAATCATGGCAACTTGGCTAGTAATCAGTTGTAAGAAGCTGTCCCAGTCCAAGCCTTGCTGTACAAGTTGCGCGCTAATAGCGGTTGTATCTAGCCCTTTGTTTACCCCTATAACAATAGGCGTACCAACTGCACCAAACGATACATGCGCCAGTATGTTTTAATGTATTCAATAAAAAGATTGCCCCAAAGACTATCCACAATACCGAAACCGTGATGATCAAGCCCTGAATGATGGATTGCGGTCACAGCTAAAATGATTGGCATTGTTTTTTTTGGCTGACCATTGCAGCCCTATCAAAAAAACACCACAGAGAATAATGGGCAGTAATGCCAGTAGGCCATATATTGTTTGACTCAAAATCATATCCTTTTTTGTCGCTTAATCTTCCTTGAATCAAGTCATCAAAACCTTTGTTAAGACTTTGTCTTGACGGCTTAATAATGACTAAGTTGTATTAAGCATTTACGCATATAGACTGCTAACTTAGCTAAACTGTCTCTTATACAGAGCCAAACATCGCTGCAGCTGATCCATAATCTAATGCTCAAAACATCCTAAAACAGTCTACGCCTTGTCAATGGATTGATATATTGCATCAAAGGACAATGTTATTTTCTTTTTTTGCTATAATCCAAGCCGCATTACACCAATTGGAGCACAAATATGATCAAGGCTGACGATATGGTTTTATTTGTCCAAGTTGTGGATGAAGGGTCGTTTTCTAAGGTCGCTGAAAAGCTGTCACTAACAAACTCAGTCGTGAGCAAGCGCATTGCCAGATTAGAAGAAAGCTTAAACGCTCAGCTGCTGTATAGAACGACCAGAAAGTTGAGCTTAACGGATGCAGGCAAGACCCTTTATGACAAGGCTAAAATTGCTCAATCTGCCTTTCAAGAAGCCGAAAATGCGGTAACAGGTTATGGTAAGGATATGAAAGGCAACATACGTATAACCATGCCAGCGGTCTCTGCAAATCTGATATTGAGCGAATCTGTTGCTGAATTCTGTAAGCAACACCCTGAAGTATCAGTGGATTTATACATTACCAATCGATTGGTAGACTTGATAGAAGAAGGGTTTGATTTAGCGGTGAGAACGGCCGATCTTGAAGACTCTTCACTCATTGCCAAGCGTCTGATAGATAGCCATTGGGTGATATGTGCGACTCCAGATTATTTAGAACGATATGGTCTACCTCAAACCCCTGAAGAATTGGGAAATCATGAGTGCTTAATTTATAAGTTTGATACTGCTTCTAATGCTACTTCTAACAACGTGTGGCCATTACATATAGATGGCACAAAGCAGTTAATGCCTGTATCTGGTCGATTTCATAGCAACCATCTTAGTGCGATCAAACAAGCCACACTTAACGATTTAGGTATCGCTTTTTTACCACAAGCGCTGGTATATGAAGAGATACAGCAAAATACCCTCACGCAAATTTTGCAAAGCTTCACACGAAAAAAACTGGGCATGTATGCGGTTTATCCAAAGGCGCGGCAACCAGATCAGAAGCTAAAATTGCTCGTTGCACATTTGCGAGAATCATTACATAAAAAACAGGCTTACTACTGTTAAGTAATAAGCCTGTTTTTTAAAATTAATTAAATCAGAAAGATAACATGAAGCTAAAAGCGGTGAAGTAGTGGTGCGAAAAAGCAGTTCTCTATAGACGTAGTTTGTCTTTATTATAGTAAATTCTTGCTCACTTCTTTATAGTGGCATACATCATTCAGTTAACAGTTTGGCTAAGGTCAATATACCTAATACTAGGGGACTGTCTTTACGGTAAACAATGGATAGTTGAACGTGTTTTAGTCCGTCAATGAGTGGTGTCATGACCAGTGATTTTTCATATCGACTACCGATCACCATATTTTTACCTATGATAGTGTAGCCCAAACCTGCTGCGATACACCCCAAGACACCATCAGCGCTACTCATTAGCATCAGATCATCACTACCTCTACCCGCTTTTTGTTGCCACATAATTGCCTGTGTTCTGTAGCCGCATCCTTCATCACGTACCAATAAAACAGGATCATGCTCACTGTCCAATGGTGTCACCATCATCAGCTCTTCTTTGACAACAGGAATCACCACTAGATCTTTATGTTTAGGTGCATTGCCGATGGCCGCGCAGTCTACCTTATTATTCAAAACAGCCAGTACTAACCTATCGCTAGTATCTGTATAAATTTTAGCTCGAATATCAGAGTGATTTAATTTAAGTTGTTTGAGTGCCAGAGGCATATGAACGGCAGCAAATGTTTCAGGCATACCGATTATTAACTCATAACTGTCTTTGTTACGTGAAAGAGCCGATACTGCCTGATACTCTAGCTGTAAGATTTGGTCAGCATAGTCACATAGCTGTCGTCCACTCGGAGTCAATTGCAGCTTTCGTCCAATAATATTGAACAATTTTGTGTCTAACTCTCTTTCCAGTTTTTTAATGCGGTTAGTGACATTCGACTGAACGGTGTGCAGTTTTTCAGCAGCGCCTTTAATACCCTTTTCATCAACCACCGCTTTAAACGTTTTCAGCGCTAAAATCTCCATGTGAAAATCCTTATCCACTTATTACACAGTTCTTATAATGAGAAGCTTTTGTTTTATATAATTCAATTTTTAAGATTAACAGAGTCACGTATTCTTTGTGAATAACTTTCCTATATTAAGTCATAAAAATGTCTATAGAACTCACGAAAGTCCGTGTATACATTGCTGGAATTTGCAGTTTAATAGTGACCGTAGGCGTTGCTCGGTTTTCCTATAGTCTCTTATTACCAGTTATGCAAGAAGGAGCGGGGTTAACAGAGTTGGGTGGCGGGTGGTTGGCTAGCACCAACTTTATGGGATATATGTTTGGTGTTTTACTTGCTGCGAGTATGCATAATCTAAATTATCAATATAACTTACATCGTGTTTATCTTGTTTTGAGTGTGGTTACTTCTGCCGCTATGGTTATGACCACAGATATAACCACTTGGGCGATATTAAGGTTTCTCGCTGGAATTTGTGCTTCAGGTGGGTTTATCATTGCTTCGGGATTGGTATTAAAGTGGCTGGTAAAAAATAACCACCGTGCAGAATTGGGTATTCATTTTGCAGGTGCGGGTTTGAGCATTGTCATTACCTCGTTATTGTTCGAGGCAATGCAAGCCATATCAGCAGATTGGCAGCAGCAGTGGTTGGCCTTGTCTGTTTTAGCAATAGTATTTGCAGTGCCTGCGTGGTTATGGATGCCACACCCGTCCACTGAAAGTAAAAATCAAGAAGTGATTGAAGACAATCCACCAAGCAAGCTGTTTAAGTCACTCATGATGCTCGCCTATTTTTGTGCAGGTTATGGCTACGCAGTAAGCTCTACTTTCATTGTCGATATTGTAGAGAGTACAAAGGGCTTGCAAGGACAAGGAGGTATTGTTTTTCTATTAATTGGTTTAGCGGCTACACCTGCTGCACTCATATGGGATCGTATTGCTCGAAGACTTGGTTATCTTAGAACGCTAATTGCCGCTTATCTTTTACAAATAATAGGCATCATACTTCCTGCCATTAATGACAGCTTACCTATGGTCATAATCAGTGCATTGTTATTTGGCGGTACCTTCATTGCTTGTGTCAGTTTGGTATTGACGATGGCGGGTAAATTTTTCCCAAGCGATCCTGCTAAGTTTATGGGTACCATGACATTATCTTATGGTGCGGCTCAAATCATTGCGCCAGTCTTTACGGGGTATATTGTCGAAAATTATGGCAGCTATGACCTAGGCTTATATCTATCAGCAGCCGTCGTCATAATTGGTACGGTTTTCTTATATGGCTTATTAAATTTAAAGCATCCTTAATCATTTATTGAACAGCGAATAATTAATTTTTACTCACTAAACAATATATTAGGTAGAAATAACATGAGACCTCAATTAGGTTCTGTTGGACACTAGGATAAATTGATAAGCCTTAAAAATAAAATATTATCTATTTTGATCAATTGCTGCTGATTTTAGCCAAGTCGCCGCTTTACCTAAAGCGCGCTCTTTATGCCAAATAAGGACTAAAGCTACAGGCCAGTCGCGATCATCATAGCCCAATGTTGGTGCAACTATAAGACCACTGTCTAAGGCGCTAGCAACCACATGCTCAGGTACAAAAGCCCAACCTAGGTTGCGCTGTACTAGCTCCACGATGACCCATTGACTCTCAACCCACCACACATCCGATGCTATCCGTAATCGTGCTTGATCTTCACTATGGTTACGAGTAGCTACCAGTAGTTGTCGATAGCGCTTTAGCTCATCCCATCCTATTTTTGGGCTATTCAACTCATGCTCTGGGGCGCAAACCACCTTAAGCATCTCCCAACCCAAAATATGAAAATTTAGCGTAGAAGGCAGCATGTCTTGATGCCATATAATGCCCAAATCAGCACGTTTCTCTATGACCAGCTGACTCACGTCTTCCATTAAAGGAAACAGTAGCTCTAACTCCACACTAGGGAATCGACATGAAAACTCATCTAACAAAGCACCCAAGCGTTCTAAAGGGTATAGCTCATCAACCGCTAGCACCAACCTACTCTCTACGCCCTCGCCCAAACTTTTGGCAACCCCGCGAAAGTGTTCACAGCGCCCGAGTATCACTCGTGCTTCTACCAATAGACGCTCTCCAGCTGGCGTCAAAATTGGATATCGACCGTCACGCACAAATAATAAGTTATCCAAATCGATCTCTAAATTAGAAACAGCCGTGCTGATGACAGACTGCGCCTTACCCAGTTGCCGCGCCGCCGCTGAGAAAGAGCCTGTTTCTACGGTCGCCACAAAGGCTTTTAGTTGCTCTAGTGAAAAGCTCATCTATCTGTATATCCTATAGGTCCTAACTTGGTTATCCGATTTTAACAGATACAATAGCCCGATAAATCACGAATTTAATTGGAAATTTCGATGCGTACTACTAAAGATCGTATTCGCCATACATTAGGTTTTGAGGTCATCGGCCTAATGATATTTGTGCCTTTGGCAAGCTTGATATCTGGCTTTGACGGTCAATTGGTAGGTAGCATGGCTGTTGTTGGCTCAATCATTGCGATGCTATGGAACTATTTTTACAACTGGATGTTTGATCAGGTCTTGTTGAAACTGCGTGGAAAGGTAGATAAGACTGTTTTATTGAGGATATTGCATGCGTTTTTATTTGAAGCTGGTTTGCTGTCACTGTACCTACCTATGATTGCGTGGTATTTACAAATCAGCCTGTGGAGTGCGTTTGTGATGGGCGTGTCTATGGCTACTTTCTATTTAGTTTATGCCTTTTTCTACAATTGGATTTATGACAAGGTGTTTCCTGTTTTAAAAGTAGATTTTTCATCCCACTATAAAAGCAAGGCATAACAATATGATTCGAGTCTTTAGTCACATACCAGTTGAAAAAAAATCAAAATACTCACTAATACTCACTAATGCTCACTGTGGTCTGACTTTTTAAGAATACGCCCACAGGAATTAAACAGCACCATTACTGGAGTCAATCACGACACTATTTTAATGAATTGTGATGAAGGAGAACTTACCTAGCTATTAACAACTGAAGGCTGTCTTCTTCTTGTGCGAAGCAGCTAGGTAATACCGAGTATTCATAGAATCGTACCTCTGTTGCTGTACACTCTCTAGCCTATACTCCCCCAGCCCCTCTATTAGACGCTTCACTATTTTCAACCAATATAGCCGCTGCTGTTTTTTTGAGTATCGCCCACTGTTCGTCATCGACATAGATACCTTCTTTCCATGCGCGCTGATGGGTTTCAAAGAGCTCGTCTGTTGATATTTTACGATCGAAATGCTGGATATCATGTTCGATATCGAAGTTTTGAATTGCAATCTCAATAACCATATCATTGGTATTATAATTTGACTGTGCCTTATCAAAAAAGTAAAGGTCAGGATAGACAAACCCTTGATTCAATGTAAATAGCGTATGCTTAGGCACAGAGCCGTTATCCCATTTGGCCAAACAAGCATAGCCTTTGGCCGCCAACCCTACCAGCTCGCTATAAGCCAACCAGCGATTATGACAGTTCTGCAAATGAATACGAAAGTGTGCTGAATCACCCATTTTTTCAAGAGCGTAATCAATGATCGTCGGCAAATGACACGCCAAGCTACTACCGTGCAAATCTAAACGCATCGCCTTAGCATCTTGATGAACGATATCAATTGGTGTATCGCTCTCGGTTAAAATATACGGACTGGCATTGTTAAAGTGTCTGACACCATCCAAGCCTGCCATCTGTAATTCAGCAACCATCGTAGCGATTACATCAGCCTCCCCAACTTCTCGATGCATCCCAGTAAAGGCTTTATACACCATTGCTACAATTTCATTATGCGATACGATCATGAGTCAAACCTCCCTGCTCTGTCGATAAATCAGGTAATAGAGGAAACAACCATTCATCACTATGCACTTCTTCAAATAAAGGCGCACCTTGGAACAAAGTGATTCGTACCCAGCGGTCTGATCTCGGATCAAACTTGGTCGCACCAAACATCGACAACTTACACCTTAGCAGATGTATAGGTAACGCGTCTTTGTGTAAGACATTCATCTGAATATCACCCAACTGTTTATGCCCCATTGTCCAAACACGGCGCGCAATTGAGCGATACTTTGGTTGGTTTAGAATAAACTCAGATATCAGTTGTTGAGCGTTGACTTGTTTAAGCGCGAAGTACAGTTTGTTTGCTTGCCTTGCGATGTCTAGTGCAAGCTCACGATCTGCGCCTACCTCTTGCCCACGTACCCCTAAGCGCGGCTCTTCTTTATTCACCGAACGATACCAAAACCAATGACTATTATCAGGCTGACTAAAATCAATATTGATCGCCCACTGATAGTGTCGCTCCAGTACATCAATCAAATCCTGAATCACCTTGCCCTTAGGTAGCGTCAAGGTTTCATCGGCATTTACCTTCTCTTGAAACGCATCAACACGCTCAGGATAAAGCTCCATCAAGCAAGAAATGATGACCTCTTGGCTCTCAAGACTCAACTCATGGTGCGCTTGCAAGAACTCTGCCCATGTCACATAGCTATTGATAGTAGTCATCAGATTGTTTCGTAATACTATTAATTCTGTGACGACCGTTTCATTGAGTTTTATTTGCTGCTCATTGATGGTAACAATCTCGCCAAAATGTTGAATAGCACGTTTGATTAAACTGGCAAAATGCGCCGTTTCTTTAGGTTCAATCTGACAGGTTAATGTCGCTTGCAGTGCTTCCTCACGGGTGGTCAGCCATTGATCAACCACGCAAGGATGATTAATCAAATATGGCGCCATACCTAAACCAGTGGCATTACCAACCCCCAAATAACGCTTAATCTCTGGATGCAGTGCAACCGCTTTACTACCGCCCTTTTTCTGCGCCAAATAATCGACCCAGTCTAGGCTGAACTCACGCAATAAATACACGGCACACATCTGCGCGCGAAACGATTGATCAAAGTCTGCGCTATGATCTAACGGTTTAAAATCATAAATGCCGAACTTACCGTTGCCATAGACCGCCGTGGTACGCAAGATATAACCCACTTGCGCTAACACATCTAAATCTGGTTGCTGACCAGCAGCGAGTGAGCTCACAATATGGTCAAAGACTCGTACGCTCTTGTTTGCGCGTGCCAGCACCATCAGCATATTAGAGTTGCGACCTGCTTCTTGCAACGGCACATTGGCTTGTAAATTATCTAGTAACTCTCCACTTATCTCGCCAAACACAAGACCAAATGTCACATCCCATTTTTGGGCAATGACTCTATCGTTACGCTCTTCATCAGCCAGCTCGTTGCAGAACACCACCAAATGATATAAATACTCTGGCGTATGTAGACGATAGATAACTTTGCCATAGCCACTCTCATCTAAATCCCACAAGTGAGTACTGAGCGTCCATTTTTCTTTATCAATCTTGCGTAGTAATGTACGCACAAAGCTAATACGGGTTTGATGCATCGCACCCAATCTTTGGGCATCCATAATCACATCACGAGTACGAAGACCTGTACCCAGTGAAAGCGGGGTGATATCGATACTTTTATTATTCGCATTATTTGTATAAACCATATTCATAATTTCACTACCTTACCTAATATATCGAGCCAGCAGCTTCGTTAGTACTCTTAATGTTAATCTCTATCGGTAAATAAGAAATCAGCAGTATAGATAGTAGCCAATTTAGTATTTACCGTTTAATAACCTAGAACATCACACAGTTTTTTATGTCATGCTTTTTTTATAAGCTTTTTTCTGCAGAGATTTTGTTTTCTGTAGATGCTTTAACGAGCTTTTCTTCGCTGATTTTATGCCTTACCTCTACTTTATTAGGACGATACAAGTCCTGTTCTCGTGCCATTTTCTGAGCAATCTGTGGCCCATTCCATAACGAAGGTAACAATACAAAAGAGACTGGCACTGCGGTGATAACGATGAAGGACTGCAATGCTGTCACGCCACCTGAGCCAAGCGAGATTAAAACAATCGCCGTCACACCCATCATGATGCCCCAAAAGGTACGAATCATGGCGTTTGGTTCACGCTCGCCACTGATGACCACGCTGATGGTATAAGTCATCGAATCGCCCGTGGTAACGATAAACACTGTGGTCAAAATTAAGAACAATATCGAGGTAATCAAAGGAAATGGTAGTTGCTGCGTGACGGCTAATAGCGCACCTGGCAAGTTAAAACCCTCAAAGGCACTACTGACACTACCTGGATTGGCAATCTCAAAAGCCAGACCAGAGCCACCAACGACGGTGAACCAAAAGCAAGTCACGAGCGGCGCAATAATACAGACGGTGGTAATCAATTGGCGAATAGTACGGCCACGTGAAATACGAGCGATAAAGATGGCCATCATCGGACCGTAGCCCAAGAACCAACCCCAAAAGAATACCGTCCACCAGCTCAGCCATCCTTCATCACCGCGAAAAGTCGCCATTGGAACGAAGTTGTCAATCATCGTACCCACACCTTGGATATAACCATTGACAATAAAATTGGTCGGTCCGAAGAGTAAGATAAAGACCATCAATGCAAACGCCAACATAACATTAAAGCGGCTAAGTAGCTGCATACCGCGCGTCAGTCCACTGATCGCAGACAACGTATAGAGCGCGATAGCAAAGACAATGATAATGAGTTGGGTAGTGAAAGTATCAGGGATACCAAACAGGGTGTTCAGCGCATAACTGGTCTGCAAGCCTAAAAAACCAATAGGGCCGATAGTACCAGCGGCAACGGCAACGATACAGCAAGCATCGATGATTGCACCTGTTTGACCCGTCAGTACACGCTCACCAAATACTGGATACAGCAACGTACGTGGCTTCAACGGCAAGCCCTTGTCATAATGCAGATGCATAATCACAATTGCAGTCAAACTACCAACGATGGCCCACGCCAAAAACCCCCAATGC
This sequence comes from Psychrobacter sp. AOP7-B1-25, assembly GCF_052376195.1. NCBI lineage: Bacteria > Pseudomonadati > Pseudomonadota > Gammaproteobacteria > Moraxellales > Moraxellaceae > Psychrobacter > Psychrobacter sp. AOP7-B1-25. The sequence continues at coordinate 180,817 of NZ_JBQSVK010000004.1, read as the reverse complement.
ATAAATGATTGAGATAAGGCGTTAAAAGCGCGTTGTTGTAGATCGGCTGACTCACCGTATAAAGGCGGTGCTGACACGAAATGCGCAATGGGCTCGGCGGCAGCCCAAAAAACCCCACCCCCAGCCAATAGTGTGCAGAAAAGAATGGCCATCCATTTAAAACTTTCTATCTCAGGTACGGGTAAATTGCCTAAAATCACACGTCCTGTACGACCAGCACCGACGGCCAAAGCAATGATAAAGGTAGCTAATAACAATATCTGCCAAAAAGGCCCAAATATTTTGACGGACCACGAGAAGCCTACTTCGACTATTTTTGCCAAGCGCGCTTCTGCAAAAATAGCCATCAAGACAAAAGCTACAATGAAACCACCACTGTACCAAAACGCGGGGTTTTTAAGGCCTAACGTGTCGGTAGAAATAGCGGGGGCTTCGGACTCACTTATTCCTTGATTAATAGGAGCTGAGCGTCCTTGCTCACCTTGATTAAATCCCTTTAAATCGGCCATGATGTGGCTCCATATACTATGCTAACGTTGCGTTTTAGAGCAACCATTGACTGAAATGACTCTTTATAAATAGCTAGTTAAGCTAAAGGCTTTATGCCCTGCTCTAAGAAGTTAAACCAGTTTTTACCGATGACTTTTCCAGCATCACTTTCGTTAAAACCATGCTTTAGCAGCCCGTTATATATATTTTCCATACCATTTTTGCCAGCGAACCATGGCAAGGTATCTGGCCAACCTGAATTATTGGCGTTGCCTTCACCATAATCCATCGCTTTTGACCAGCGTCCATTACGCATCCACTCAAGTACAGCTTGTGGTTGATTAAGACACAGGTCACTACCAATCGCTAAATGCTCCACGCCATATTTATCAGCGCAATTGGCAATCATGGTGCAGAAGTCATTAAGCGTACAGTCACTACCATTTGGTAAATGAAACGGGTATAAACTAAACCCTAATAACCCGCCTGCTTGAGTCAAGGCACTGATGACCGTGTCTGATTTATTACGCAGCGCATCATGAGCTGTCGTTGGATTGGCATGGCTGATACATATCGGACGCGATGATAGTTCTATCGCTTCTAATGTTGAACGTTCAGCGCTGTGTGACATATCGATAATCATACCGACACGATTCATCTCAGCGATGGCCTGCTGACCGAAACGAGTAATACCGCTATCGTTTTGCTCGTAACATCCCGTCGCCAGTAAGCTCTGGTTGTTGTAAGTCAGCTGCATAATCAATAGACCCAGACGACGCATCACGCTAATCAAACCAATTTCATCGTCGATTGATGAGCAGTTTTGTGCACCAAAGAAGATGCCGACTTTGCCCTGCTCTTTTGCCATCTTGATATCAGCAACTGAGTATACTGGCAAGATAAGATCTGAGTTTTGCTCAAAGCGTGTGTGCCACTCACTAAAGCGGGTCATAGTCTGACGAGCGTCTTCATGGTAGACCAAGGTGGCGTGTACCGCATTGATACCACTGGCTTGTAGCATCTTAAAGTAGTCACGATCCCAACGGCTATACTGTAATCCGTCAATGACGACATGGTCTTGGTACATATCAATTCCTTTTAGTACTTTTATCGATAGTCGCTATCTTTAGCAGGTAAGCACTTTTTGGTACAGCATCGTTCAGATAGCGACGAGTATTCTTGTTAAGACATCCCTAGTACGCTTTTTGATAAGCGGTCTTGACGATGGTATAGAACTCTTTAGCATATTGACCTTGCTCACGCGGGCCAAAGCTTGACTGTTTACGACCACCAAATGGCACGTGATAGTCTGTACCTGCAGTTGCTAAATTGACCATGACGCAGCCTGCTTGTACTTGCTCTTTGAACATCGCACTGCTACGCAAGCTCTGGGTGATGATGCCGCCCGTCAGACCAAAGCGCGTATCATTGGTCATGGCAATCGCTTCGTCCAAATCCTTGACACGCAAGACACACGCCAGCGGAGCAAACACCTCTTCTTGGTTGATATCCCAACTGTTATCCGTCTCAGTAAATAACGTGGGCGACATATAGTAGCCGTCATGCGACATCTCTAAACGCTCACCACCAAACGCTAAATGAGCACCAGACTGCTTGGCTTTTTCGATCCAGTCCATGTTTGATGCCAGCTGCTTGTCATCGACAACAGGGCCCATAAATATGCCGTCTTCAAGCGCATGACCGACCTTCAAGGTTTTCATTTTGGCAATCACACCGTCTACAAACGCATCATGAATACCGTCCATCACGATAAGACGTGAAGAAGCCGTGCATTTCTGACCCGAACCGCCAAACGCACCAGCCACTGCTGCATCGATAGCGACTTGCAAATCGGCATCGTCAGCGATAACCAGGGCATTCTTGCTGCCCATCTCAAGCTGACAACGGATAAAGTTTGGTGCCGTCGCAGCAGCGACTTTGCGACCTGTTGGTACAGAACCGGTAAAGCTTACGGCATCGATATCTGTAGAGTTGATGAGCGCATCACCGACTGACGAGCCGCCGCCCAATAGCAAGTTAAACGTACCTTCTGGCAAGCCTTGACGATGAATGATTTCAGCCAATGCGACCGCGCTGGCAGGTGTTAAATTGGCAGGTTTCCAAATGACGCTATTACCAAATGCTAGTGCTGGGGCAATTTTCCATACAGCAGTGGCAGTTGGAAAGTTCCAAGGTGAGATAATGGCAACCACACCGACTGCTTCGCGGGTGACTTCGACCTTGACACCAGGACGCACTGAATCAGCGTTATCACCAATTTGACGCAGCACCTCAGCGGCATAGTAATGAAAGAATTGACCTGCGCGGTAAATCTCGCCGCGACCTTCGGCAAACGGCTTACCTTCTTCAAGAGACAACAGCGTACCTAGCTCATCACAGCGAGCAATCATTTCATCGCCAATGGCTTGTAGGATAGACTGCTTCTTTTCTAAAGGAGTCGCTTCCCATTTTGGTTGAGCGTGACGGGCCGCTGCGATGGCATCTTTGACTTGATCGCTACTCGCTTGTGCGAACTCACCAATAGTTTCAGTGGTATCGGACGGATTAATATTAGCAAGCGTATCCACGCCTGCTTGCCATTCACCATTGATGTAAAGTGATTTGGTTGGGTCTTGTTGCAATATCTGTTGGGCGGTGTGAGCTGACATAAGAGCTTCCTTGATAAAGTATTAAATATTTTATTTATTGACTAGAGTACATTTAAAGTTTAGGGCACAGCGGCATATACGACCAGCTCAACCAGCATCTCTTCACGAGCCAGTCCAGCTATGACTAGTGCTGCCCGATTTGGATAAGGTGCTTCAAAATATTCGGCATAAACTTGATTGACAGTTTTTAGATAGTCGCGGTCGGTTACGTAGATCATTACTTGTAGAACTGCATCCATGCCAACATTGGCACATTCTAGCGTGTGCTTAAGATTGTCTAGCGTTTGGCGAGTTTGCGCTTCAATACCGCCTGCAACCACATCACCATTTTCATCGATAGGAATTTGGGCAGTGTATAAGGTTCCATTATTAGTGATGGCCCACTCCAAAGGTGCTTTAGACGCATAAAGCGAGGTTTTAACGGCCTGTTTGTTTGAGTGAGTCATCATATTGTCATGTCCTTTGATAAGTGGTTTCAGCAGTAAGTGATTTGAAATTTATTTAATCACTGCCAATTGCTACATGACTTATCCTACTCAATTAGCAACGATAAATCTAACTAATTAAATTTGAATTTTGATAGATTTAATCTATCATTTAGGATAGATTATTAAAGAATAGTTTTGGATGGTCTGAATATGAAGTTACAGCAATTGCGTCATTTCTTATTTGTCGTGGAAGAAGGAGGATTTCGTGCGGCGGCTGATCGTGCCAATCGCTCGCAAGCTGCTTTATCAGCCTCAATAAAGGAATTAGAAAAAACCTTAGGACAGCGATTATTTGAAGTAGGAAACAAAGCTCTACTCACGCCTTTCGGTGAAACCTGCTTACCAAAGATTGAGCAGTTTCTTAGCGTTTATCAAGCGCTAGAAGACGACTTAAAAGCTTCTGCGTCTGGCGAAAAAGGTAAGATTAGGATTGCAAGCGTACCGTCGCTAGTGACTAAATTGTTACCTAGCGTATTGGTTGAATACTCAAAAAAATATCCTGATATTGAGATTGTACTGATAGATGATAACTCTGTCGGTGTGGCCAATCGATTGTTAGCCGGAGAAATTGATTTAGCACTAGGCAATTGCACCAGTATTGATCAAACGAACATCGATTTTACTTTACTCATATCAGACCCAGTTGGAGTGGTCTGTCTGAAAAGTAATGAGCTGAACAACCAGTTAAATCAAACGCAAGGGCTGACATGGCAGCAACTCATGGCGCAGCCTTTTATTTATAATGGCACTTGCAGATTGCTCGAAAACACGCCAGCCGAAGCGCTCAATCGCAGGGCCAGATATACAGTAGAAAACATCACCTCGCTATTTTCTTTATTACGTAATGATCTGGGTATCACTACCTTGCCTAAGCTTGCCTTCCCTACGAATGAGCCGGAACTAGTTTGGATAGATTTAATTGAGCCCACTTTAAACAGGCAGATTGGTATCTTTAAACTCGCTGATAAATCTATTTCTCCGCCTGCTCAGGCTTTCTATGAGCTGTGCGTTAATTATGTGCGGGAGTACTATCTGCTATAGTTATTAACAATAAAACCACTGATTACTTTATCAGTTATTGACAATCTCAATAGACACTCAAAGAAGAGGATTTGTGATGAAAACACTCTCTAAAGATAGAATAAGCTCATTAATATCATCGGTGCATTTTAATATGGGTTGTAACTGCTCAAAGTGTGACTGTAACGCGTCAGCAACTTGCAATAAATGTGATAGATGTTCGAAATGCTGTGAATGTAGTGAGATGTAAGCAGTATCATCAATCTTGGATTTTTTGTTCTATGGTTATCTCCGATATCTATAGAATATGGAGCATTTTTTAGGATTGGTTCCAATAGCAAAAAACCACCTTGAAAGGTGGTTTAAGGTGGTTTTTTGCTTATGATTATTACATTGCAACTAGGCTCAAAATATCATATGAGCACACAAGGCAATGATTGGTAATGAAATAAGTGTTCTTAATAGAAAAATGGCCAATAACTGAAAAAAGCTCACGGGGATCTTTGTCCCTAAGATTAATCCGCCGACTTCTGACATATAGATCAATTGAGAGACTGACAAGCAAGCGATGACAAAGCGAGTCAACTCTGATTCTATTGAAGAGCCTATGATGGCAGGCAAGAACATGTCTGCAAAACCTACCATGATCGTTTTTGACATTTCTGCGGCAAACGGTATGTTCAAGAGCTCTAGTAATGGAATAAACGGCATACCCAAATAATCAAATACAGGCGTCTCTTCTGCAACGATTAAGCCCATGGTCCCTATTGCCATGACGACAGGTAATATCCCAATCCACATGTCTAAGATGTTTTTTAGCCCCTCTTTTAAGAAAGTAGTAAAGCTTGGGCTCTTATCTGCTTTTTGAACGGCTTTATGTAGACTGTGGCTGAATAACGTCTTCCCTTCGGGAATGGTTTCATGATCTCTATCACTATTTTCTATCGCGTAAGTATCTTCAATTCTAGATAACGGTAATAGTCTCGGTACTATCAAGGCACAAACAATCCCGCATAAAGCAACGACCCCAATCATATTGAGAAAGTAGCTTTCTAGTTTTACCTGAGAGATGACGACCAAACAGAATGTAATCGAAACGGCTGAAAAACTTGTGGCAATAACGGCTGCTTCTTTTTTAGTATAGAATCCGCCTTCCAATTGCTTATCAGTCAATAATACGCCGATCGTGCCATCACCCAACCACGACGTTAGACAGTCTACGGATGACCTACCTGGTAAGCCGAATAAAGGACGCATCACTTTACTTAATAGAACCCCAAAAAATTCTAATAAGCCAAAATCGAGCAATAGTGGTAGTAACAACCCAGCTAAGAAAAATACAATAAACAGTATTGGCATTAGTTCATATAATATTAAGCCGCCAATATTGTCTGAATATATTGTCTCAAACCCAAATTTAAAATAAGTAACGACAACAAAGAACGCACCAAGCATTCTAATCACAAGCCAAGGCGTCGTAACGTTCAACAAATTATTTAGAAACGCATTATTCAAAATCAATGAAGGTTTCATAACTTTGGTATATAACGTAGCACACAAGGTAATCATGATTGAGGTGACAACGAACAATGGCAAGAGGTCACCGATATACCCTTGGATATAATCCTTCAACACAGATATAGGAATGGTAAATCCTTCTGCATAGGTAACAAACTTACCATCTACATAGGGAATGGGAAATACGAACAGCATCAAACCTATGATAGATGGTATAAAGAACCTTAAGAACTGTCTGATGGCGATGCTACTGGCACCTTTGCTTGAGGCATTAGTCTTAATAATGTCCATATTATTTTTTGACTCCCTGTCAATTTCAACTAATATAAATAATGTCGTTCAGATTGGTTTTTGTGAGTTATTTCAAACTCTCTATGCTAGTAATTGTTTAAAAGGGAGTGCGTTACTTCTTCTAAAATTTTAAATATTCTGGTTGAGTCATCTTTTGAGTTGTTGTACAAAGGATTTATCTCTGCCATCTCCCAACAGCATACTTTTTCGTTCTTAATCAACTCTATGTTGAGCTGCATGGCTTGTTCGTATGACAGACCATTCATTGCGGGCGTCCCTGTCCCTGGTACATATAATGGATCAACACTATCAACATCAAATGAGACATAGATATGATCGCAGTACTCTAGTTTTTTGAAGATTTCAGCTACTGTAGCACTGATGCCTTTTTTGGTTATTTCAGCTACGCTATATAAAGGGATTTTATGTCTCTTGATTAATTCTACCTCCTCTTCTTGATAATCTCTAACGGCACAAAACACGACGTTTTCTGGCTTAATAGATGGCTCATTAGAGGCCATAAATTTCAAACGCTCCCAGTATTCCTTTTCTTTTTCAGAAAGCTCATTACGCTTGCATTCTAGATTATCAATCGCGCAAGCCATTGCCAAAGGCATGCCATGCATGTTGCCTGATCCACTGGTATACGGCGAGTGAAAATCAGCATGGGCATCTATATAGACCACACCAATTTCAGCATCAGGATGCGCCATTTTGAGACCATGCATCGTACCTGCACAACTAGAATGATCGCCCGCGATAACGATAGGAAATTGATTACCCTCTCTTATCTCTTTTATTTTGTGTGCCAATTTAGAAATGACAGGCTCAATCACATCAGCGTATTTTGCATGTTTAAATGGCGATTCTTCTTCATGGATATATTCGTTTTTTATACTGTCGAGTTGCAGTTTTTCATAGTAGTCTGCATTCATCTCTTTTGATGACGCGCGCAATGCATCGATTCCTAGTGATGCGCCTTTTTTGTGCCCTGCGACATCTGAATACACTTCTACTATTCGCACGTTTTTCATTAAATCATTCATTATTTTGTCTCTATTAAATAAAGCAATTTTTCATCATTCAAATTTATAGTTGAGTTTATTTTTTTCCCTAACCACTTACGCCATAGACGCAGCTTCATTCGTCGCTATGCTACGATCTTTGACTACCGAATAGAGGTTTTTAGGATCTTGTTGATGAGGGATCAAATCAAGCAGTTCATAGGCATCTTGTTTTTTGATCAAATCACGCAAAAACACTAGAGCCGTAAAGTCTTCTGAGGCAAAACCAACACCATCAAATATCACTAAATTATTGTCATTAGTGCGCACTTCTTTTTCACCATTTACGATGCGGTGAAACTCTGTCACAGGAAAATCTTGAGAGAGCTGCTGAATGTCGCCTTCGATACGGGTTTGTGGCTCAAACTCCACAATCACATGATCGGCTCTTAGTAAAATATTGGCATCCAGCTCCGTTTTACCAGGGCAATCACCACCGATAGCATTGATATAGACGCCTTTTTTGATCATATCATCCCGCAAAATCGTGGCGTTTTTCTTATCTGCGGTACAGGTGGTGATAATATCTGCGCCTTCAACGGCTTCTTCTGCGGTGTTGCAGATAGTAATATCTAAATCTGAATCGGCAAGGTTGTGCGCTACTTTTTCAGATGCAACTGGATCAACGTCATAAAGACGTACTTTTGAGATACCCACGACTGCCTTCATACCCATCGCCTGAAACTCTCCTTGAGCACCGTTACCGATAAGCGCCAACGTCTCAGCATCTTTAGGCGCACAGTGTTTGGCAACCAGTGCCGAGGTCGCCGCCGTACGTAGTGCGGTCAAGATACACATCTCTGTCAGCAAAATTGGATAGCCTGTATCTACATCAGACAACACGCCAAAAGCGGCTACCGTTTGTAAGTCCCGTTTGGTATTGATGGGATGACCATTGACATACTTACACGCAAACATGTCACCATCGCTGACAGGCATCAACTCTATGACACCGTCTTTGGAATGAGAGGCAAAACGACTGGATTTTTCAAATTGCTCCCAGCGAGAAAAATCCTGCTCTAAAGCATCTACCAGTTCTTTCATGGTCTGCTCTATACCGTGATTACTAATTATTTCTGCCATCGCCTGTACGCTAACAAATGGCACACCCTGCTTTTGAGATACGATAAATTTAGACATTCGTTTTGCTTCCTTTCATGAATATTGTTTGTTGAATCGACAATTAATATGCTACCAACTATAAATGTCAGTTAAAATGTCAATAAGTTATTAAATATGGATATATTTTTGACATATTGATAGGTGCCACTTAGCACAATGTCAAAAAACCAATGAAGAAGGCATGTTTATGGCGTATTACACTTATGACTCTTTAGACAGCGAGCTAATATCTGAACTGCGACAAGATGGACGTGCAACCATCTCAGATCTGGCTAAAAAACTTAAAGTCTCGCGTGCCACTGTCCAAAACAGATTGGATAGACTGATTCATAATGGGGCTATTTTAGGATTTACGATTCGAGTGCATGAGGCGCTAGATAATGAAACGATCAAAGCGATGATGATGATCGAGGTAACAGGAAAATCTACATCACAAGTGATTAGGAAGCTGCGTGGTATCCCGCAATTGATTAAGCTTCATACGACCAATGGGGCGTGGGACTTGGTCGCAGAAATACATACGACAAGCTTGAGGGAGTTTGATGAAGTGCTGCGTCAAGTAAGAGAAATTGATGGTATTCTTAATAGCGAAACCAGTGTTTTGCTATCGAGTTTATGATGTGACAGCATTCAAAAATGTGTTTGGCACTGTCTAAGAATATAACTTCCTAGTGAGTATTTTGGCAGATCTCCGCCTCTAGGCTAGCTAATGTTTGCTCTATATACTTATTGATGCTACCAATCATCTTGTTAGCATCTTCTTGCCATTCAAAGCTGTGATCTGCATCAAGAGAACTCCTAAGGCTATTAGGATATTTTAAGTGGTTCCATTATAGCGGTCTATTTTAAGTGGTCTGTTAATAGGCTTGAGAAGTGAAATAGCTGGTTCCCTTGGGATATACCTCAAAGGAGCTATCTAAAAATCAATACTTCTATCAAATTCATTTTTTATAACGTCTGTTACAAAAAATACAAAAAGGACAGGTTGCTTTATAAGCTATCTGTCCTTCAAACTAAAACATAATTACTATCTGAGTACGATGCTATCTATTAAGTGATTTATTGCTTGTCATTTAATTCTTTTGGCCTTGATGCCAGAAGCACATACTTCAGCAATTTTATCAGAGGGTACATTACCAAAGTCTTTAACCATCCATTTTAACCACCCTATTATGATAATAATCATAATAAACAGAATGGGAATACCGGTGATGATTGCACTGGTTTTGATTGTATCTAAGCTGGCACCAATAAATATCATCGTCAATGGAACCAAAGCTAACATCACACACCAAAATAGACGATGTACTGGATGCGGCTCTTCGTCTCCTTGCAACTTTGGCGTTGCTGTAGAAGCCATGGTAAATGCAGCACCATCTAATGTAGTAGCCAGGAACAGAACAGATATTGCACAGAATAACACCATAAAGATGCTACTTAATGGCAGTGTTTGTAAGACAGCAATAATAGCACTATTATCCTGACCTGCTCCTAACATACCTACGACGTCAACCAGTCCTGATAGATGACGATCAATCGTTAGACTACCAAGAATACCAAAGAATAAGAAACACCCCGCACTACCACTGATTAGTGTATTGATAACTACAGAACGAAGCGTTCGTCCTTTTGAAACCTTGGCAATAAAAATTCCTGTGAATGGAGCATAAGTAATCCAGTACAACCAATAAAAGATTGTCCATGACTGAGGAAAACCAGATTTACCAATAGGGTCGGTAAATAGGCTCATTTGTACAAAATTCTGCAGCATTAAACCTAAAGAGTTCGTTGTATTTGCAATGATAAAAGACGTTGGTCCTACTACCAAAATACCAACACACAGAGCTAATGCGAGCTTTGTCGTAAAATCTGCCAAGTTCGACATGCCTTTTTGTAGGCCGATATAAGAGCTTAGCGAATATACGACAGAAATGATGAGGATCAACACTATATTCATCGTAAATGAAGGCTCAATCCCTAATACTGTGCTTAAGACATTATTAACCAATGGTACAGAAACGCCTAAAGTAATACTTAAAGCACCAAAACAGATAAAGATAAAAATAACATCAATAATACGTCCGATAATACTGTTTTGCTTAATACCTGTGATAGAGCTAACAATAGCACTGAGACTCAATCCTGAATTTTTGCGCACATATAGGTGATAGCAGATAGGAATTGCGACTAGGGCGTAGAGTGTCCATGCGCTAAAGCCCCAATGAAACATATTATAAGGCAGGGACATTTCATAAGCTCTTTGAGAGTTTGCCTCAAGACCAAGTCCTGGGGTTTCAATATAATAAGCCCATTCAATAAATGCCCAATAGACAGTCGCCGAGCCAAGTCCACAGGCAATCATCATAGAGATCCATTTGAAATTAGAGTATTCCGGCTCCTCTTCCCCAAAACGAATTCTGCCATATTTACTGGTTGCTACGAAGGTAAGCAATAAAATGCCTATGAATGTAAATAGTAGCACTCCTGAACCAAACCACACTGTCATTTTTCCAAAAATAAGGCTAGCAACCACTTGTGATTGCTCTGGCTGAAGATATAAAGCGCCAACCACTATAACTACCAGTGCAATACTGACAGAAATTAACAGTTTATCTACTTGTCTACTCATGATTATTCCCAATTCCTTTTAGGTGTTAAAGTATCTAGCTACTTTAGATTTTGTACAGATCCATTACTGTTTCATCGAGCTTTACGCCAAGACCAATAGTATCTGGCACCCTGACATGACCATCTTTTAATGGCAGTAAGTTTTTTACTAATTTGGTAAATAAAGGACTCTCGCTTTGTGAATATTCAATCAAGTCGCCATATTTTGTTGCTGCTAAAAACTGCACAGTAGCGGCTAAGAGAATCCCAGTACTAAAACCATGAGGAACCATCTTGACCCCGTTCATTTCGGCGATATTATTGATAATACGCATTTCACTGATGCCACCACAGCGAGTAATATCGGGCTGGATGATATCGGGCTGAGCTTGTTCTATAAAATCTTCGAACTCATAACGCGTCGTTAATGACTCGCCACCTGCAATTTTGGTCACTGCAAGTTTTGCAAGTTTGAGATAGCCTTTCATATCGTCAGCCAATACTGGCTCTTCGATCCAATTAAGATGTAATGGCTCAAGTTTTTTGAACATATCTGCTGAATGACTATAGGTTTGCCATTTAGAAGCTAGATCAATTTGTAGCTCGAAGTCATCGCCCAATTCTTCACGAACAGCTTTTACCAGCTCATAATCGGTAATGGGGTTATCACCCATAATGCCACCGCCGAATTTCAGGCTAGTAAAGCCTTTTTCTTTGAGTTTTCTAGCAATTGCTTTATTATCGTTAGGGATACCTGCTGGTATAAAGGTGCCATAGGCGCGAATTCTATCTCGATATTTGCCACCTAATAACGTATGAATAGGAACTTGATGATATTGTGAAGCGATGTCCCATAATGCAATATCAATAGCACTCATCGCATGAATACCTGCGCCTCGTCTGCCCAAATAGTTAGAACCCCAATACATCTTGTCCCAAAGCTTTTGAATCTCTAAAGGATTTTCACCTAGCAGTAAAGCTTTTAGACCAGAACAATAGAGGTTTGAATTTGGGGCTTCGATGATAGCCTTAGCGACCAGTGGTGAAGTATCACTTTCACCAATACCGACTAAACCTGTATCGGTAATAACGCGCACGATAAATGCATCTTCACCCCATTCGCAGGCCTGATCGAGTGCTGGCACTCTGAGAATAATAACTTCTATATCTGCTATTTTCATCTTCAAACATCCTTTTAATAAAGTTTCTTGAGTTAATGCAGTATCCTGAGATTTTGGCGGGTATCTGTATCAATAAAGAAGACCGTTTTATTCTGTCCAACTTGTTGTATCTAGAGTGAATTTATAACTACTGGACTGTTCAATGAGTGCCCAGTCCATATCAATACCTAAGCCGTTGCTGTCTGGTGCATGTACGTAGCCTTCTTTATCCGTTCTAATGGTTGTTAGTGCGCCAAACTCTAAAGGTTCTACGGGAACGGCTTGTTCAAAGTAAGTGCTGTTGTTATAAGCTAGCATCAAATGTAAGTTGGCAGCTTGCGACAAGGTATAGCCCCAAGACTGCAGCTCAACGGTCATCGAATTAGCCTCTGCAATCCCCATTATCTTTTGAGTCTGACTGACGCCTCCAGCTAGCGTGGCATCGACACGGACACTTGACCAACCCTTACTTTGGATACCTTGCTCAATTTGATTGACATGAAGTAAGGTATTGCCAGCCGCTAAGATTGGGATATCAACACGAGACTTTAGATCTCTATAGCCATCTAAGTCAGTGTCAGGTAACGGTGCTTCAAACCAAAGGTAATTATGTTTTTCTAGTATCTTTGCCGCTTTTAAGGCCTCTTCTCTGCTATAAGCACTCTCTACGTCCATCATAAACTTTAGACCAGAATCCTTAAATGCATCATCAATCGCTGCTACCAAAGCCATATCTTTTTCAAATATGCACCACGTGTGGAATTTAATAATTTTATAACCCTGATTTTTTAAGTCTTGAACTTGTTCAATATAATCTTGAATACTGGGTAAAAACGGAGTACTGGCATAAGATAGAATTTTACTCTTAGCACCACCAAGCATTTGATATAAGGGCATGTTTGCGTACTTAGCCACCAAGTCCCATAACGCAATATCTACCGGTGACAGTGCTTGAAGTTTCATTTGTACACAGCGACTGGCCATCAAAGCGTAAATCTCTTCTCGTTGTAGCGCTGACTTGCCGATCAGAAATGGCAGTAAATGACGGATTGACTCTGCCAGACTTTTATCAATGCCGCCCTCTGTCCAAGAGATTGCAGCACCAAAGCCTTCGTAGCCATCAGCTGTGCGTATTTTGACAATGGTATTAGTGATTACCAAATCAGAATAATGAGAGGAAGTTTTGTATTTGGCATCCGGTCCTGCGACGACAAACACATCTATTTTGTCAATTTTAAGTGTCATAAACATCCTTGTTTGCTTTACGGTATGAATGGTTTTCTGTACATATTTATCAAATAAACTTACTGTCAATCTAATAAATAAACGTCAGGAAGGTTTGTGTCCACAATATGACTTTTTAATGCTTCTAACGCTACTTCAAGAGAGCTATTACTAACTAAAATAGTGACCAGCTCTTCATGTTCCTGAAGCCATTTTTCCATAGTTCCTGAACGACTGTTTTGATGTAAAAAATGCAGACGAATTCTATTCACGATACTTTCCCAAATACGAATGACATTTTCTAATCCAGAAGCTTGCACTATCAGCCCATGTAGCTGAATATCTAACTCAATAAACATCGATAAATCTTTATAGGCAGTCGCTTTACGCATGCCCTCTAAAATCGTTTCAAACTGAGTTTTTGTATCCTCTCTCCAAGTTGACAGCCCTTTTTTTAGAGCAAATGTTTCAATTTGAAGTCGCATTGGAATCAAAATTTCTAATACCTCTTCTTGAGAAATAGTCGTCACTTTAGTATCTTTATAGGCTTCAGAAATAAGTAAACCTTCTTGTTCTAGGAGTAGCACCGCTTCTCTTACAGAAGTCCTGCTCACGCCCAAGCTTTGCGACACCTGTTGTTCAGTGATTTTCTCACCTTGTTTCAACTTTCCCTCAAATATCATTTTTTTTATTTCTTCTGCAATTTGCTGCTTTAAGGAACTTTTGGAAAATTTACCAGACATAAAAACTCACCTATTTTTAAAAATTGTCTAATTGTCGACAATGTATTTTTGTAAATTATACTAAATGGTCTTACTTGTAAAGACTTTCTTGAAATATTGGCTTTACCTAGTTCTAGATTGTGAAAAAGTTCTGGAAATATTTTTAGATGCTATATGTTAAACACCCAGTAATACGCATGAATATAACAGCAAGAATTTTTGATAAAATTTTAGCTATCCCTAGAGTCGCAAACATATAAAAAGCAATCATATCGATGTAATAAATTATATTGAACATTGTTATCAGTTCGATGCCTGTATAGCGCATCGATCACGATTTAATATTATTTTCAGGCTCACAAAGTTTATTAGTCAATATAAGGTTAAATAAATGGCTCATTTGGATATACATGCTAAAGCAGAGATTGGCAAATCCTTAGCAGGGTTCACACTAGGTGAAAAATTGCAAAGCTTTTTGCATTATGTCGATGAGAGTGTAGATGGAAATAAAGTTCATTGGAATGTTGATTTAGTAAACAATAATGAAGGTGTCTTACTATATAAATGGGGTTCGTCATACGGTAACGGATACGCAATATTCTTTAAAAATCCTACACTAGAGCTTAGTTTTTCTGAACAAGGTACGCTTATCTTCATTGAAGTTGGTGAAGGTTATCAAGGCGAAATCTTTGATGGTGGTATCAAAATTGGCAGTCGTATCGGAGATATAGACCATGCGTTAGTTTTGGATGATACAGAAGATGCGCACTATTTAGCGGATGATAAAGGACAATTCATTGATGGAATATTCTTTTTAGCTGGTGGCGAAGAGGTAATAGATAATCCTGATGCTACTATTGGGGTAGTACGTGTCTATAATTATAACTTCAAGTGATAAATATTTGAGTATAGATACCATCATACTTAAATAATCTTGAATAGCTCAAACAGTACACCATGAAGTACACTGCTGTTATTCCAACAACTCGAACAATCGCTACCACTAGCCTACAGCCTAATTTTCAAGTCCTCACTAGGATACCGAATCCTTAGAGCTTTCTAAATTTTTTTGGGTATGCTATTCATTCGATAAAATAACATAGCGCGTTTACCGAATTCTCTATAATCATATCTGTAAACTTTGTTATTACTTTGAACTACTAACAAACTCGCTCATTAAATCCTTATCTCCTTATCTGGTCACAGATACCGATTGGTTAACCAATTCTATGGATCCGAACGCAGTTAGGAATGCAACGCTGGATGCGTCAGAGCCAACACCGATTCGGGCCATTGTGTCAGCATCTGCCATACCAGTCGTATCAATGAGATGCCAGCCTCCATCAAGATAGACCTCGGCCACGGCATGAAAGTCTTGTGGCGTCACCTCAGGTGCATAAACACTTGCGAACCTAGCCGGTATCGAAGACGCGCGCGCTAGTGTCACGAGAACATGAGCGAAATCGCGACATACGCCCTGACGTTGAATAAAAGTGTCGAGCGCAGTGGTTTCTGCATGACTTGATCCGGGAACATAGCTAAACGCCGACTCGATCCAATCGCGCATCGCAGCAATCCGTGCGCCGCCATCGAGATCGCCGAACTCGGCTTCCACGAAGGCTTGGAACTGGTCTGACGGGCAATAGCGAGACGGCATCAAATGTTTGATCGTCTCTCCGGGCAACAGATGAAGAGGCACTTGAGGAAGTGTCGATATGTCTAATGCAGGACGGTCAACAGCAATTTCTGCAATATAAGTGCAGCTAAAACCCCCTTCTGCATTAATCCAAATCCGCTCTCCTATGCCATCATCGGCGGCGACCCGTGAAAAATGCGCAACGTCTGATGTCCAAATTTCGGTCGAATTCACCCGCTGATCCGCAAGATTGGCGACTTCGATTTGAAGTAAAAGGTCCATCGGCGTGGAGAGCCGATAATGGAGTTTGACGTTGAGTTTCAGAATCATGTTCGAACTCCTAAGGGTGTTAGTCTGGCGGCCGATGAGCGTGTGAGGACTTCTAATTGGACGAGGCGAAACCGGGATCTTTTGTAATGATCTGCTCTGACTATCTTAGAGACTGGTTGACTAGAGTTAGGTAGATGACTGACAGAGTCAGATTATCATAATACCGCTTTTCAAGCTCGAAAGGTAAGATATAATCAATTGCACTATGCAGTCGGTCTTCATGCAACCTGAGAAGATTTGAAAATCAATTAATTATCGATTTAGCTTCGTAAGGTAAGAGCTATGCTCGAAGTACTACCTATTCAAGAGTTGTCACCTCAACATCATTTAACCTATGCTACTGCTCTCCTGCTCTCCTATGTTTAGCTCAAACAGCGTCAAATTAGATTACGAGCTTTTTCTCTTAAGCCACTTTGACGGTTGTGAATTAGGTACACCTGACAGTCCGTTTAGAATTCAATTAACAACCATATTAGAAAATCAGTTAGCACTAACCAAAAAATGTTTTGCACTTCTAAGAAACGTAGCCATAACCGCTTTTGTCTTTCATCATTCAATAACTTCTAAGGCTGATAAGCGACCTAGCAATAATGTTAAATATGACTGATTATTTGATATGTATTACTTGTTAAATTGATGCCTCTCAAATTTGCACAGAACAATACCATAGCCCTGATTTTTATATTCTGTGCGAATACAGGAGCATGTATTTTGTATCATATTCTCTCAATTGCTTACCAAATAAGCGATTGAAAGCGTAATTGTGTTTTATTATCTATTAAAACAACTGGCAAAAATGACGTGTAACCCGCCCAGCGCATGGCCTACCTCCTATTTGGCCACTGTGTTATAATTATCCCCAAGTGAACCTTGGGGATAATTAAGTATTAAAACCATTTCTATATAAGGTTTTGCTAATAATATTATCTAATACCAGTGTCCATGACAGTGTCCAATCTGCTATATTTTTCTACAGAAGAGTATTTTTATAATTCATCAATCATAAACCTATCATTTACCTTACTTATCATATTACGGATATACATTATGGCTATCGACACTGCAAATGATATCAACAAGCTTGAATGCCGAGACAAAGATTATTCAGTCAGTGTCTCAGGTGTGGCTGGTTTAAGTCTTCGTATTTATCCGAATGGCAAAAAGGAATATTACTTGCGGTATTCCCATCCACATATCGAGGGCAAACGCCCTAGGATGATGTTGGGTAAGATTGAGGATATTAGTCTACATGAGGTTAAGTATAAAGCAGACACCATTCTCGATATGGTCGCAAAAGGCTCTGATCCTAAAGCTATCCAGCAAAAAGAGCAAACCAATAAATATACTCATCTAAAAAACGCACCATTTTCTGACATTGCTCAAGCATGGCGAGAACACAAAACAGCAGGTCGCAATCAAAGTAAATCTAAGAAACCATCATACAGTGAGTCAACCCTCAAGTTCTGGGACTTATGCCTAGGATATATGTGCCAAGAAATTGGTGGTTTAAGAATGGACGATATCACCAGCGAGATGATACTGAGTGTGTGTGAGTCGATTCAGAATAATGATAATCAAGCGACTTTCGTTGGTGCGAGCACTCGTTTATATACTGAAAAAGTGTTTTCATTCGCTGTTGCTCGAGGGTTATGCGATAGAAATGTGGCAATTGATACCCGTGGTGAGCTTGCACCTGCCAATTCAGGCAATCACTTGCCAGCCATTACCAAACCAGATCAATTTGCGACGCTTCTAAAAGATATGTCTGATTTTAGAGGTGCAAGTAAGATCACATTAGAGGCGATGACCTTATTACCTTATGTGTTTGTACGTAGTATCGATCTGCGCTCGATGCGCTGGGATGATATCGATTGGGATAACAATGTATGGGCGTTCTCCCCGACCAAAGGCGAAGGTCGCGATGACATGGTCTCACACTTAGTCGTACCGCTAGCCACGCAAGTGATTTCTCTATTGCGAAATATTCAGTCAATTACAGGGCATAAAGAGCATGTATTTGCGTCGATGCGCGGTTCAGGCAATGCTTATATTAGTAAAGCGACGTTGGTGCAGATATTCCATCGGCTTGGATACAAAGACGTGCAATGTGCACATGGATTTCGAGCATCGGCGAAAACTTTGCTCATGGAACAGCCTGAACTACGCTATTCTGACATCGTCACAGAGTTACAGCTGGGTCATCGTATAAAAGACACACATGGCGGGGCTTACAACAGACTTGATGAAATCGATACTAGGGTACAGATGATGCAAGATTGGGCAGATTATATAGACAATCTTCGGAGTCGTTAGAGAGTTATTTTAGAGTCAAAAACCATATTTTTTTGCTTTTATTTATGGTTCTTTAAAATGTATTTTACGAAAGTTCACAGGAGACATACCAGTAAACTGCTTAAACTGTCGACTAAAGGCACTATGATCACCGTATCCACAGTTTAAGGAGACTTGAGTTACTGTTAGCTTATGATTCGCTAATAGTCGAATGGCATGCTCTAGACGCATTTTTTGTACAAACTGAATGGGTGACATATTCAGTACAGCCTTAAATGTACGCTCCAATTGCGATTGACTAAGGTTTGCCAATTTCGCTAATTGACCAATATTAATTTTTTGATCAAGATTGTCTCGTACGTATTGATCTACGCTTGCCAACCGAGCGTGCTTGCGTAATATCCGCTCGTTATCTTCATCAATATCTACTGATATACCTACCATCGCTACAATACGATTTTCTACATCATAGACGGGGATTTTTTGCGTGATACACCATCCTAACTGTCCTGATGCATAACTATGAAGCTCTAGTTTATCAACAATCTCCCTACCTTCCCTCAATACTCTCAGATCCTGATTGAGATAATCCTTGCCTTGAGACTTCAAAAATACTTGCTCTGTAGTCAGTCCTATTAGCGATTTTTTATTTTTAAGCCCGCTACGTCTAACGAGCGTTTTACTGACTAGTCGATAGCATGCTTGGCTATCTTTAACAAAAAATACCACGTTTTTCATAGTATCAAACAGAGGCATCAATAAAGATATATTACCAACAAACTCACCAAAATTGGTTGGTTGATAAGTCTGTAGGTGTTTTGATAGTTGTTTGGTAGGTGCTTCTAATACTAACGGCCGCATTGGTATATTCTCATATAGCATCTCAAGTTCATCGTTGAGATTTTCAATTATTTTAGGGTGCTACACAATATTTATACTCCTAAATATCTATATAACCTGTGCAGAAATGCGCATTTATTCATATAAAAACATCAAGACTGCGTTTCTGAAAAACGTCATTCTATATTTACGCCTTGTTCATTTATGAATAACGCTAACAGCATATTAACTCACGGATGAATCAGGTAGGCAGTCATGTTTGATACGCTTTTCACTCTTAAGATTATTGACTCGCATACTGGCGGTGAACCTACTCGTATGGTGTATGAAGGATTTCCTGATCTTCGAGGGCAATCTATTCAAGAAAAACTTCAAGATTTCAAACAGAATTTTGATCATCTGCGTCAAAGTATTATTCTAGAACCTCGTGGTAATGATGTGCTTGTCGGAGCGCTTTTGTGTCCGCCTTCTAATCCTCGTGCCACGGCTGGCGTGATCTTCTTTAATAATCATGGCTATTTAGGTATGTGTGGCCATGGCACGATCGGCGTTATTGCATCTCTAGCTTATCAACAAAAAATATCCGCTGGTGATCACTATCTAGAAACAAGCGTAGGCCTAGTTAAAGCAACCTTGCATGATGATGGTAGTTGTAGCGTCCAGAACATCCCCTCTTATCGCTACCAAAAACAAGTAGAAGTTCAAGTACCCAATATCGGTCCTATCTATGGAGATATCGCTTGGGGTGGTAATTGGTTTTTCTTAGTCAATGATCATAAGCAGGCTATTGAAGCCAATAATGTTAAGGCACTTACTCAATTTAGCATACAGATTAAAAAAGCACTTCATAAGTCTGGAATCACGGGGGCTGACAATGGCGAAATTGATCATATAGAACTGTTTGGCAAGAGCGACCTCGCCGGCACTAACAGCAAAAACTTCGTGTTATGCCCCGGATCTGCCTACGATCGCTCTCCTTGTGGTACTGGCACCAGTGCCAAATTGGCTTGCTTAGCCGCAGACAATGCACTCGCACCTGGTGAGACTTGGTATCAGCAAAGCATCATTGGCAGTGTCTTTAGTGCCAGCTATCAGCCTATTGATGTACTTAGTAATCATCGCTCTCTTCATAACCACCCTGTCAATACTATTATCCCCATGATCCGAGGGTACGCCTACATATGTGCAGAGACCTCTCTCATCGTTCAAGACAGCGATCCGTTCAAATGGGGTATCTCCTTATAAATACCAGTTTGTACGGCTTCTAGGAAGTAACCAATCACTGCTCAGCAAGGTCAGAAAAGCGAGGCTCTCATGGACACACAAGTGTTTGATATACATATCATCGGTGGTGGCATTATCGGGCTATGTGCTGCGGTTACCCTACAATCTCGTGGGGTAAAAGTTGCGATTTTGGAAGCGGATAAAATCGCTCGCGGTGCAACTTATGGCAACGCAGGTCACATTGCCACTGAACAGGTTTTCCCTATTGCTGATGCCAGTATCTTACGGCATATTCCTGCCATGCTACTCAACCCTGAAGGGCCTCTGCGGATAGATTGGCGCTACCTTCCACGCTTAGCACCATGGGCGTTTCAGCTATTACTTAATATGCGTACCGAACCATTTGCTCGTAGTCACCAAGCGCTTTTGGCACTAAATGCACAGAGCCTTCAAACTTGGCAAAATTTTGCCCAAGAATGGCAGTTAAATTCTTGGATACAAGTACAGGGGTCTGTATTAACCGCAGAGACACCTAACAGTCTAAAGGTGCTGACTGAACATGGTCAACGCTTAAATAGTTTAGGTGTCTCTAACAGCCTATTCTCACAATCAGCACTGACAGATCTTGAGCCTGCTTTAAGAGACAATCAACTAGGCGCTTTATTTTTTCCAGAGACAGGTCATTTTACCAATATAGAAGCTATTACCCATAAATTGAGCACTAGCTTTAGATCGCTTGGTGGTCAAATTTATGAAAATTTCCGTGTTTTGAACGCGGAAGTAACAACCGATGGCGTACGTCTGATGACAACACAAAAGCAGATTCATGCTAGCAAAGTTATGCTAGCAGCAGGAGCGCACTCTAAAGATTTAGCCAAACAGCTCACAGGCATCTCAATACCAATGGATACAGAGCGAGGCTATCACCTGATGCTTCCTAACGAAAGTCAGCGTCTCAACATCCCTATCTCTAGCATGGATCGCCGCTTTATTATGACACCAATGGAAAAAGGACTGCGCTTGGCTGGCACTGTTGAGTATGCCGGACTTGAGGCGCCATCAAATATGAACCGTGCGAACATGCTGTTGAAACAAGCTCAAGCAATGCTAAAGACCCCACTAGATAGTGACAGCAATACGCAGTGGATGGGGTTTAGACCTTCTACAGCAGACTCACTACCCATCATAGATAGACGTAATTCAGTCTTTTTAAACTTTGGTCATCAGCATCTAGGTCTGACCCAAGCTGTGGTAAGCGCACAGATGATTGCGGCTTTATATTTTGGCGATACTGCAATGGTAGATCCTACTGCCTATCGTCTAAACCGCTTCAAACGTAAATCTTTTAAATAATAATCGAACATTTTATCTCTATGACAACTTATAGAGCCAACAACGTCGCTAACAGCTCATGGCTTACTAACGGCTTTTACTTCCAAATAAGGATATTTATATGAACATTCATGGCGTTTTAGTCCCTATCGTTACTCCTTTCGATGTTAATGGAGGTATCGATACTCAAAAGTTAACCGAACTGGTCAATGTATTCATAGAAAAAGGCGTCACTGGTATCGTAGCGTGCGGTACAACGGGTGAATACTACACGTTCTCGCCTGCAGAGCGTGAGCTGGTTTTGACCACTATCGCTGACGCTGCCAAAGACAAAGTCACTCTGATTGCAGGTATCAACAGTTTATCAACCAATCATTCTATCGAACTTGCTCACCAAGCCAAAAACTTGGGCTACGACGGCTTAATGTTATCAGCCAATCCGTATAGCCTACCAGACCAAGACGGTATTATTGCGCATTTTGAAACCGTCGCTAATGCCACTGACCTACCTATCATTATGTACAATTTTCCTGCACGCGTCGGTGTAAGCATTGAGTTTGAAACCGTCGCGCATTTATCCAAGCACCCCAATATTATAGGTGTCAAAGAAAGCAGCGGCGATTTTAGCCATGCATTACATATGCTACAGGCTAATTTTGAAAACTTTGAAGTGGTTTGTGGTTGTGACGACCAACCAGTAGATTTCTTCTTTTGGGGTGCTAAGAGCTGGATCGCTGGTGCGGCTAACGTATTTCCAGCAGAACAAGTCGCACTGTTTGAAGCCACACAAAAAGGTGATTGGAACCGTGCTAAGGCGCTGATGACAGCCATGTATCCTGCTATCCACTCTATGGAGTCTGGGAACTATAACCAAAAAGCCAAAGCAGGCTGCATTAACGGGAGCATCAATGTTGGGTCAGTACGACTACCTTTGACTGATATGTCAAAAGAAGAGACTCAGTCATTTTTAGCACTTCTGTCTTGATACATCACACCATTCTTATCGTTCCTACCACTGTATAGAAAAGGACAATCTAATGAGTATGACCACAGCGCAAGTCTTCGAACTCGCCAGCACCCAACAGCTTTGGGCAGGCCATTTAATAGATACCACAGCACCAGTATCTGAGGCAACACTCCCTAACTACAGCCCTATTGATAATACCTGTATAGGTAGTATTGCTAATGGGAGTCGGCAAGATATTAATACGGCGGTAACGGCAGCCCGACACGCTTTTGAGTATGGTGAGTGGCGACGGATGTCTCCTGCAGAACGCAAAGCTATCATGCAGCGCTGGTGTCAATTGATGCATGAGCATATGGATGAGTTAGCTGCCTTAGATTGCGTCGATGCAGGCAAGCCTATTACAGAATGTCTCAACACTGACCTGCCCGCTACGATTGAAACCTTTGAATGGTACGCCGAAACGGCTGATAAAGTTTTTGGCAAGGTTGCTCCTACTGGTGCTGATGCGCTAGGCCTTGTGGTACAAGAGCCTATCGGTGTAGTGGGTGCAGTACTACCATGGAACTTCCCAGCACAAATGTATGCATGGAAAGTTGCACCCGCATTAATAACTGGCAACTCAGTCATTGTTAAACCTGCTGAATTAACCTCGCTCTCAGCATATCGATTAACACAATTGGCGTACGAGGCTGGCGTGCCAAAAGCGGCGTTACAGTTAGTTTGCGGACTTGGTGAAGAAGTGGGTGCAGCACTTGGTCAACATATGGATGTTGATATGGTTTCTTTTACAGGATCAACCGAAGTCGGTCGACTGTTTCTACAGTACTCTGCACAAAGTAACCTCAAGGAAGTGGTCTTAGAGTGTGGTGGCAAAAGCCCTCAAATCATCTTTGCGGATGCCATTATTAATGAACAAACCATCGAGCACATTTTGTCCGCTGCTTTTTGGAATATGAGCGAAAACTGTAGCTGTGGCTCACGTCTACTTGTCCACTCTAGCCAAAAAGAAGCGTTGTTAACGCTATTAAAAAAAGGTCTTCAGTCTTGGAAGGTTGGTCACCCTTACGATCCCGAGGTCGCTATTGGCCCAATGATCGAAAAAGCGCATTTTGAGAAAGTAATATCACATCTCAATACTGCCAAAACGGAAGGTGCTCGTTTAATCGCAGGTGGACGTATCCACGATGAACTCGGTAGTGGCTGGTATATCGAGCCTACCATCTTTGATAATGTCAGCCCAGACATGACGCTGTTTAAAGAAGAGGTTTTTGGTCCACTTTTAGCTGTCACAAGTTTTGAAACCGAAGATGAAGCTATTCAGCTCGCCAATCAGAGTGATTATGGGCTCGCTGCCTCCTTCTATACACAGAACATCCATCGCGCCTTTCGTGTGGCATCTACTATTAAAGCTGGTACCGTCTCGATTAATGGTTTTTCTGAAGGCGATATTACGACACCTTTTGGTGGTTATAAACAATCTGGCTTCGGTGGTCGTGACAATGGCTTAGAGGCGTTGTCCCAGTATACCCAAACCAAAACTATCTGGTTGGTGAACTAAAAACTGACATTGTCCACTATCAACGCCCAATTCAGCATAACCGAAAACATTACAAGGACGTAAAGTTATGGAAAACATCATCAATACTATCGTCGGGTATATTTGGAGTGATGCCCTAGTTTATCTTGCGTTAGGGGTCGGCATCTACTTTACGATTATGACTCGTGCCGTACAAATCCGCTATTTCAAAGAAATGATCAGGTTGTTGTTCGATAAACAAAGCTCATCAGCAGGGATTAGCTCCTTCCAAGCTTTCTGTATGGCGCTATCAGGACGTATTGGTGTGGGTAATATCGCTGGGGTTGCAACAGCCATTGCAGCAGGTGGCCCTGGGGCGGTGTTTTGGATGATTTTCATGGGTGTGTTAGGCGGTGCTAGCGCTTTTATTGAGTCTACCTTAGCGCAGGTATACAAACATAAGGTCGGTGATCAATATCGTGGTGGCTCGCCGTTTTATATTGAAAGAGGATTGAAACTCAAGCCGTTTGCTATCATCGTCGCTATCGTGACCTGTCTATCTTACGGCGTATTAGTGCCTGGTGTTCAGGCCAATACCATTGCGGACTCTTTTAATACCGCATTTAATATACCGCCCGTTGTAACAGGTGTTGTCCTTGTCGTACTCTTAGGCATCATTATATTTGGCGGTGTGAAGCGTATTGCTAATTTCGCAGGAAAAGTCGTCCCTGTCATGGCAATTGGTTATATCCTCATGATGGTAATTGTATTGGCATTTAACGCTCAAAATATCCCTGCAATGTTTGCACTTATCTTTAAGAGCGCTTTTGGCATGGATGCAGTGTTTGGCGGTATGGTTGGAACCGCAATCTCTTGGGGCGTCCGCCGTGCTGTTTTCTCAAATGTTGCAGGTGCTGGTGAGGCGACCTTTAGCTCAGCGGCAGCAGAAGTATCACATCCTGCTAAACAAGGCTTAGTGCAAAGCTTTTCTATATACATCGATACGGTGCTTGTATGTACTGCAACGGCGCTGATGATCCTATCAACTGGCATGTATAACGTGGTGACCCCTGAAGGTGTAATCCTAGTTGGTAATATGCCTGGTGTTGAAGCTGGCACGGCGTTTACCCAAGCGGCTGTATCTACAGTCTTTAACCAGTATGGAAGTGGGTTTGTTGCGATTGCTATCTTCTTATTCGCCTTTACCTGTTTGGTTGCTTATTACTATATTGCCGAAACTACGTTGGTCTATTTGGATAATAAACTGCGCTACCCCATTCTCAAACATGTACTCAAACTGGTATTTTTAATCGTTTGTTTTACTGGTAGTGTCCAGTCGATCGGTATGATGTGGGCGTTAGGTGATATAGGGTTTGGAAGTATGTGCTACTTAAATTTCATTGCTATTTTACTTCTAAGTAAAGTTGCTCTAAAAGTTTTAAAAGACTACGACGAGCAGATGAAATTAGGCATCAATCCTGTCTTTGACCCTAGAAAGGCTGGAGTAGATAATGCGAACTTTTGGATAGACTATAGCAATGAGCATGGTCAGAATAAATCACTCTAATAGTAGTGCATCAGAGGTCTGCCAGTATCTACTAGCAAAAAAAATTGCTATCAACATCAAGCAGACCTCACCTATTTATGTTAAATTGCAAAAAACTATAAGGATATTACGTATAAGATAGCCATAGTATTGTATTCATTCATTTGATAGGAAGGTTGAAGATGACACTAGATAACAACGTACTACGTAAACGCACCAGCTTGTTAGGTTCATTGCTAGGCGACGCCATTTCTCGCCAGTCTGGTGAGCAAACGCTAGATACGATTGAGGCGCTGCGCAAAGGCTTTATTCAGCAGCGCCGTGAGCCTAATGAAGCAAACAAGCAGCAGCTGATTGATTTTATTGCTTCTTTAGACAATCAAACCTTAAAGAACGTTATACGCGGCTTTTCTATCTATTTTTTTCTTGCTAATTTAAGCGAAGAGAACTATTTGCGTGAACAACGCCAAGCCCAACGTCTCCAATCAGAACACAGCTGGGAAGGCTCGTTTCGCCGTACGCTACTCGAATGTCGTGAGCGTAATATTGAACCTGCACAAATGCAAGAACTGATCGATCAGCTGAAATTCATGCCTGTGTTCACCGCGCACCCTACCGAAGCGCGTCGCCGTACAACGATGAATATATTACAAAGCCTATTCACACACAGTGATGCGTTAAACAATCTAACTGAAAACAGTTTTGCCTACGAGCAAGCCAAAGAGCAAACCGCGCAAACCATTGACTTACTGTGGTCATCTGATGAAGTGCGCACTCGTAAACCTCTGGTCTATGACGAGATAAATAACGGTCTACACTATTTTAATGCCAGTTTATTTAGTGCCATTCCTAAGGTTTATCGTAATATCAAAAAAGCCATTATCGATATTTATCCAGAACTGACCGACTATCCACTGCCTGCATTTATCAGCTTTGGCTCTTGGATCGGTGGTGACCGAGATGGCAACCCATTTGTGACTTTTGAAACCACAGAACGTGCCGTATTGATGCATGCGGATACGGTACTGCGTCATTATCAAGTATTGCTCAAAAAACTGCGCCGTCAGCTTATTCATAGCGATACGATTGTGACCATCCAACCTGAGGTCTATGCCAAAATTGAGAGCTATGGCGAACTTGATAAGCGAGTATTTGATTACAACCCCGACGATTACAGCAATGAGCCTTATCGTCGATTGATCTCTATCATCCTGACCAAAGTTAAAGCGACCAATCGCCGCATCCAAAGCCAAGGCACAGATGTCGAGGCTGAAAAGGACGCTTACCGTAACCCAGAAGAGCTATTAGAAGACCTGCGTATTATTCGTCAAAGCGCAAATACGCACGATACCGCACATGCAGAAGGATTACTGCTAGATGTGATTCGTTTGGTTAAGACCTGTGGTTTTCATTTGGCAGCGCTCGATATCCGTCAAGAATCGTCTTATCATAGCGAAGTGATTACCGATATCTTTGCCAGTGCTTCCAACCTGCCTGACTATCAAACGCTCAGTGAAACAGAACGCCAAGAGTGGCTCACACGCTTGCTCGAAAAGCCCGGCACGCCGCTTATCTATACCGACAATCTGGGTGACAAAACACGCGAACAGTTAGCGCTGATGAACTCTGTGGCGACATTACGTAAATTGGTCGGACCAGACACCTTTGGTAGTTATGTCATCTCGATGACCAATAATGCCAGTCAACTGCTAGAAGTCTTACTACTAATGCGCTTTGCAGGCTTGTGTACCGTTGACGCTGATGGTCAACTGTCTGCTGACCTACCCGTCGCACCCTTGTTTGAAACTATCGAAGATCTTAAAAACATCGACCAAATATTACCTGCCGTGCTAGACAATCCTCTATATCGTGGATTACTACAGAACACCGATAACACGCAAGAGATCATGCTGGGTTATTCAGACTCATCTAAAGATGGCGGTATCATCACATCAGCATGGCAGCTTTATAGTGCGCAGCAAACGATTAATAAAATTGCTGAGCAATATGGCATCAAAACACGACTGTTCCATGGTCGCGGTGGTTCTGTAAGCCGTGGTGGTGGTTCAACACATAAGGCGATTGCTGCCCAGCCTGCCGGCACGCTGCATGGTCAGGTTAAAGTGACCGAACAAGGCGAAGTGCTCTATGCCAAGTATGCCAATACAGATACTGCTGTATTTGAGCTCACCATGGGTATCACAGGGACACTTAAAGCCTGCTCGTCAAGGTTTGTGGTACAACCGACTGAGTTACCAGATTATGAGGCACTATTTGCACGCTTAGCAGATGATGGTGAGCAGCGTTATCGCGAGCTGACTGATCGTACTGAAGGGTTTTATAAATTCTACTCACAAGTGACGCCAGTACAAGAAATTTCATTGTTAAATATTGGCTCACGCCCTGCCCACCGCAAAAAAGGCCTACCAAGTAAAACCACATTACGCGCGATCCCTTGGGTATTTGGCTGGTCATTGGCACGCTTTACCCTGCCTGCTTGGTATGGCGTCGGTAGTGCGCTGCATAGTGTCAAAAAAGATGAAGCCTTGATGAAAGAGATGAATGCTAAATGGCCGTTCTTTAGCGTGTTTATGAGTAAT
Organism: Psychrobacter sp. AOP7-B1-25; assembly: GCF_052376195.1. NCBI lineage: Bacteria > Pseudomonadati > Pseudomonadota > Gammaproteobacteria > Moraxellales > Moraxellaceae > Psychrobacter > Psychrobacter sp. AOP7-B1-25. Next base: position 152,160 of record NZ_JBQSVK010000004.1, on the reverse strand, counting down.
ATCGAGATGGCCTTTACCAAAGCCAATATGAATATTGCTGAGGCCTACAGCCAGTTGTGTGATGATGAGCCGCTGCGTAAACAAATTATGACAGCGGTCACGGATGAATACGCACTGACCAATTCAGGTCTAAACTCGCTGCTGGAGCAAGACTCATTATTGTCTAGCCAAGAGAACTTGGCTGCATCTCTTCAGTGGCGTGACGCTTATCTAGACCCGATTAACTATATACAGATTGAGCTGTTAAAGCGTGCTAGACAAGCAGAGGGCTCAGATGACAGTGAAAACCTACAAGTTGAAGATCCATTAATCCGTAGTATTAATGCGCTGGCAGCGGGTCTGCGTAATACAGGTTAATGACTTACTACTAAGTATAATTATTCTATAAATGAGGCGGGCAAAATAATATTGCCCGCCTCATTTGATTTTTGATTGTGCTCAATGTAGTTATTCATAGCATCTAAGACAGTGCTTTAAAGAATACTAACCATTATTTTCACACATGCGATAGTGAATCACACGGCAATCAGTAGTTGTTTATTGAAAAGTTTTCGTAGGTTGGCGTAAGTATTTTATAAGAGCAAATACCGTTAATAAAAGTACGATAAAAAACAATAATGCAAATAGCATACACGCCATCATTCCGCCCATACCTTGCATCATTGTTCCATCCATAATACTACTGTTCATCATAATAAGTCTCCGTAAGTCAAAATGAGTGCTATTGCTATCTTATTCGATATCCGAATGCATCATCTTAAGGATATTTTTGTGTTGCTATCGGCTTTCAGCTCACTTCAAACGCATATATTTATATGCTGCTTTTACTCTAAAATATATATTCAGGCTACAGTTGCTGCTGAGGTGACTCGATGTTGGCATACACTTCTGTCGTACCATCTTTGTTCATTTGCATCACTTGATATGGTTCAAACTGATTGCCCTGCTCCATACCAGGACTACCTACTGGCATTCCAGGTACAGCAAGACCCATTGCCTGTTTAGGCGGATTCGCTAAAAACTGTGCCATATGTTTTGCTGGTACGTGGCCTTCAAACACATAACCATCTGTAGTGACTGCAGTATGACAAGTACGCATCTGCTGTGGAACATCATAACGGTCTTTAAACAAAGACAAATCATCAGGATGCTGCACGGTTGCCCGCAGACCATGCTCTTTTGTGTTTGCCACCCATTGCTCGCAGCACCCACAATTTTTTGTTGTGTACACAGTCGCTGAGACATTTTTGAGTAGTGTGGATGACTCTGTTTGAGAAAGCATCACTGGCTTTGTTTCATTTATTTGTGCAGCTTTCGAATCAATAGTTGCTGATTTTTCAGTCTGTACTGTTTGATCGACATTTGATTCTGGCTGGCTACAGGCAAAAAGCAGTGAGGTCAGCGATAGCAAACAAACATTGTTAAACATTTTACGGCCTTTGTGCCCATACATAGTACTGCTTCGCGTCATAAATTCACCTATAGATACTGTCATTGTCATACTGATATTCACTAAGTAGCACTTGCTTGGTGCTAAGTTCTATTGTTATTGGGGCAATCAAGTAACACTCGATAGCTAATACGTTTTATTGTTCGCTATCATTCTTCTCACAACACTTATCATCCATGGCTTTCATCTTATCCATCATTTTTACCATAGCAGGATCTTTCATATTCATGTCTTTATCCATTTTTGCACAGCATGTTTTGTCTTTTTCGGTATGCATATTTGGCTCGTTTGCCAGTGCTACAGTTGATATGGTCAAAGCAATGCCGGTAGCGATGATTGATTTTAGTGACAACATAATTCATTCCTATTTTTTTGATAGTCAAAGACAAGTGATTTGACTGATGTTTAATCTTATTAAATCAGCATGAATCATACGTTGTTGATTCTGACTAGTAGATGACACCAACATGACAATTTTGTCATGTTGGTGTCATCTGGTCTTAATGCGTTACACTGACCTCATAGAGAAGCATAGTGTCATACAAACGTAATGTGTTAAAAACACAACCCATTCGAAATAGAGAATATATGAAAGTATTATTGGTTGAAGATGAAGCAAAGCTTGGGGAATACATCAAAAAAGGATTGACCGAAGCGGGTTTTATTGTGGATCACTATATGACTGGTTTGGACGGTCATCATGCATTAATGACCGGCGATTTTAGCGTTATCCTGATGGATGTGATGTTGCCGGACGTTAGTGGTTTTGAATTGATCCGAAATTATAGAGCAGCTGGGAGGCACACGCCTGTACTATTTTTGACCGCAAAAGATGATTTGAGCGATAAAATAAAAGGAATTGAAATTGGTGGCGACGATTATTTGACTAAGCCTTTTGCTTTCGCTGAGTTGATTGTAAGAATGAAAAGCTTGCTGCGCCGTGCTGCTCAATCAGATTATAAAAACACCCTGATACAAATAGCAGATCTAAAAATGGATCTCTCAAAGCGAACAGTTCATCGAGGCCAGACCATGATTAAGCTTACTGCTAAAGAATTTGCTTTGCTACAGCTTTTTTTAGAGCACCGTGGCGAGGTATTGCCTCGATCTGTTATTGCCTCTCGCGTATGGGATATGAATTTTGACAGCGATACCAATGTCATTGATGTTGCCGTTCGTCGTTTACGCTTAAAAATTGATGATGAATTTGACACCAAATTAATTCATACCATACGAGGCATGGGGTATAAATTAGAGATGCTAGACACAATTTCTGAGCACACGTAGCATGAAAAGCATACTCAAAAGCAAACGCCTACCCTTGCTTTGGCGTACTATTTTTTTACTCACGATATTTGTTGTGATCTCTCAAGCGGTCATCTACATATGGGTTCAGCGTTCTGTTAGTGATCATTTTGATCAAATGGACACAGAGATGTTGACTCATGCAGCATTTAACCTGCGCAAGCGTGTGAACATCTTTGATGAACAAGCAACGTTATCCAATGCGTTGACGTTATCTTCACCAGCAGATACAGATTACCTCAACGCTTCTTGGCTCGATTACGATCTAAAAACTCTTGTATTTGATAAAAATGGCGTACTACTCTCAAGTGCTCCTAGTAGCTTTGTAAATTTTTTACCCAAAGACTTCGATATATTGCCATTATGGACAACTCACGGTGAGCAGCAATTCTCACTGACGCTGAAAGCTAGAAATTACCGTGTCTCAATTATTGAGAACAATCAAACTTTGGCACTTATCGCTTTGCCCACCGATGTTCATCGGCAGTACCTGCTCCATTTCAATCGTCAATTAAGTGTTATTTTAGCGGTCATCACACTACTACTCGTATCAATTGCTGCCATGAGCGTATATTGGGGTTTTGCGCCTATATCTACCATTATGCGAAAAATGAAAGACATTAATCCTGAACACTTGGATGAGAGAGTGGTTGTTAAGAATATGCCAAGCGAGCTGCGACCATTGGCGGAGTCTTATAATCTAATGATGGAGACACTTGAGAGCAATTTTGAATCATTGTCCCGTTTTTCAGATAACATCGCCCATGAATTACGCACCCCGATTGCCACGCTTAGCACTCATACTCAAGTCATGTTAAGTAAAGACAGAGAGCGTCGTGAGTATATCGAACAACTGCACTGTCAGCATGACACCCTCAAACAGATGTCTACGCTCATCAATAATATGCTACTACTGGCAAAAACCAAAAAAGGTCTATCCAACTCACAACTTCACCATATTGATACTGATTCTATGCTAAACAAACTGCTCTCATACTATGAGCTAATAGCTGAAGACCGTGGTGTTTTTTTGGAAAAAGTAGGACATTTTCCTGCCGTACTGGGAGATGACAGTTTGTTGCAAAGGCTGTTTTCTAACCTGATATCAAATGCTATTTATTATGCAGCGAGTGACAGCAACATATCAATTGAGGCTTTAGTCACTGAAACAGCCATATCGACTCATACTACTAGGGGTACTAATCTACAGAATTCATCGCTTTCTGTATTAAACTATCCTGTTTTTACCGTCATGATAACCAACCTCTTAGATGAACCAATGACTCAAGCAGAAGCAGACAAACTGTTTGAGCGTTTTTATCGACATCATAAGGTAGATAGTATGCAGTCAGGATCAGGTTTGGGGTTGTCGATTGCGCAAACTATCGCACATGCTCATAAAGGTAGCATCAGTATTAAAATCAAAGAGAACTACTACTTTCAGGTCAGTATTGAGCTATTAATAGATCAAGGCGTATGAACACTATATTGCCAAAATACAGTTGTTAGTTGAACGCTTTATAATGAAATAAGCCGCATCTTACTTAGTCTTTCTTACCTGGTGTTTCTTATTGGGTGATTGATAATTCATTGTTTGAATAAGTAATTTGGGCAGGATGCCGTAAAATATACGTTTACTTCATGTATATGTAGGGCCTACTTCAATGGAAATGTCCCAATCAAAACCCTCTCTAGACGTATTAGTAGCAGATAACTATCAAATAGAATCAGTGACGCTCATTGATCGGGCTATTCAAATACGCTGGAGTGATGGTATCGACAGCACTTACCACTATATCTGGCTGCGCGACAACTGTCCTTCGGCTTTTCACTCTCAAACTGGCGAGCGTAGCTTTGATTTACTGAGCGTCTCAAAAGATATCCATCCACTAGCTGTCTCTTTTGATGAGACCACGCTGACAATTGAGTGGTCAGAACAAAAACATATCAGCCACTTTGAGCAAAGCTGGTTACGTGAGTTTGGGTATTCTAGTACATTGGCCAAGGATCATAGCAGTTCTTATGAAAGCTGGGATGGCACGTTTGTTGATCATATTCCGAGGTACGATCAACCAGACATCATGACCAGCGACAGCGCTTTATACGACTGGATGAATGCGCTGGATAAATATGGGCTTACTATCATTGATAATATGCCAGATGACTCTGATGCTGGCGTACGGACAGCCATGCGAGTTGATTATCTGCGTCAGACTAACTTTGGTATGACATTCGATGTGATATCAGAAAAATCGCCGATCAATTTGGCTTATACTTCGCTCTCATTGCCTCTACATACTGACTTGCCAAATCAAGAGCTACCGCCAGGCTATCAATTCTTGCATTTTTTAAGCAATGAAAGCATAGGCGGTGAGTCTACTTTCGTAGATGGGCTAAAGGTACTAGAAGAGTTACGACAAGATCAGCCTGAGTATTTTCGCTTACTTGCCGAATATGCTATTCCCTTTCGCTTTCATGATGCTGCCCATGATATTCGTGAGCACCACTCCGTCATCAATCTAGATAACTTTGGCAATATTGTCGAAATCAAATACAACGCACATCTTGCAGATATTTTTGATTTGCCAAGCGAGATTATGTACGACTACTATCTTGCTTATCGAGAGTTGATGGCCCGTCTAAAAGACAGCCGCTATAAGATTGAATTAAAACTGTCAGCAGGTCAAATGGTCGTCTTTGATAACCGACGAGTCCTACATGGGCGTAACGCATTTGATGAAAACATCGGAGAACGTCGTCTAAAAGGCTGTTATGTTGATAGATCGGAATTTAAAAGCCGCTTACGCACGCTCAAAAAGCAACTGGCTTAAAATAATCCGCAAGCCAACTGATGCTATGATACAAAGAACAGTAGCATCAGTGCTTGGCTCAGTGTCTATCAACGATGCTGAGCTATTTCTCTTTTACAACTATAAGCGCTAACTCAGGCAGATTTGCCCCCTCTCATAAACAACACCCCACTAATAATGACGCTGCATACACTACATAGAATGAATACGTTGTGCGCGCCGCCCGGCATATATTCCATAAATGATGTGAAGAACTGACCCGAAAACACTGCCATCGTAAAATACGACAGATTACGACCACGTACTTTGGCAGCGCTTAACTCTACCGTCATGTGGTTCAATAGCGGAATACTAAAGCCAAAGCCAATGCCGATTAACAGCGCGCCTATTATTAATATCAAGGTGCTGGCTTGCGTAAAGCAAACATAGGACAAGGAAAATGCTAAAAAGGCCAGCGCCAGTACTTTGGGCTCATTCAACCATTTGATTATTTTGGGCATAAAACCTGCGGTAACCACCGCCACCAAAGAGATAAAGGCCAGCAGTTGACCGATTTGCGATTCGTTATAGCTAAGCTCATTCATAGTGATGGGCAATAATACGGTTGACGTAAAAAATATAGTCATCGCCAAGGTTGAGATAAGATACACATTTTTTAGAGTCAGACCGCTAATAATGGTTTTGCTATCGTCTTTTACTATCTGTGCATTCTCTGCTGTAGCTGCATGATTACGCGGTACAAACAGTAACAGCATGGCTAAAAACACCCACGCCACCAAATAAATCGATAGCGGTAAGGCCCAAAACTGTGACGCAAGCAAGCCACCCAAAAACAAGAAAATGACCCCGCCAAGCTCGATGGACATGCCTTGCTTAGCAATCATTTTTAGCCTCGCCTCTCCTTGATACCACGTGGAGATGAGTACCGTGCAGCTCGCCATGACGACCGCCGTGATACCACCCAATAAAAACCGATTGCTAAACACCTGCGCCGGTCCATGTAAAAGATAAGCACTGGCACCTACAAGCCCATACAGAGATAACCCGATGATCAAGAGTTTGTACGCGCCATATTTATCGATGAGCTTTCCTGCTAGTGGCGCAAACACTACCGCACCTAATGACGGTAAGGTGATTAGCAGCACGCTATTATCAGTAATACCCAAACCTGCCGAAATGCTAACCAAGCCGGGTGCCAGTAACGTGCCGACCATAATGGTCAAACTGGCAATACACAATAAGGTAAAACTACCTGCGGTTTTTAACTGGTTCATATATGTCCTTAGTCGATAAGAAGTAACATCGATTTATCAGTAATCTCGTACTAATCGATATCTATGCACTGATATAACTGTACTGATATCACTTATTTTTTTGCGAATGCATTGAATATGGCGCTAATGATGATAAAGACGATACTGACCACCACTACCCCTGGCCATTGGTACAAAGCAAATGCTTTGACACCTGCCATAGACCCCAGTGCCCCACCTGTGTAGTAGCCCAACATATAGATACCGTTGATACGGCTCTGAGCGGCGGGATCGATACTAAAGACCCGAACCTGATTGGCCACTTGCGCACTGAATACAGCAAAGTCGATTAAAATAATCCCGACAATCAGCGACACCAAATTACCTGAAAACAACCCTGTAATAGCAAAGCCTGTCGCTGCTAGTGTCAGCGCCATCATCACTAGCGCTTTAGAGCCCAATTTATTGACCCATTTGCCAGAAGACTTAGCCCCTATCACCCCTGCCAGCGCAATCACACCAAATAGCCCTGCCTGCTGCGCATTGTAATTAAAAGGTGCTTCGCTGACATAAATCGCTAGCGTCGCCCACAGCACATTGAATGAGGCAAACCAAAATGCGCCTGCCAAGGTAAATTTTTGCAGGGATTTATGTTTTACAAATAGTGATAAGCTACTTTTGATAAGTGGAAAGTAACGCAGCGTCGTATGCGGAGTATTGGTTGGCAAAAACACCCGCAACAGTACCCCAAAGACAGCAGCAAACGCCGCAGACATCACAAACACACTGCGCCAGCCAAGTTGCTCACCTACAAACCCACTTAAGGTCCTAGATAACAATATCCCAATGGTTAGTCCCATCATCAGCGTGCCGAGCGTTGCGCCCTTGTTTTCAGGTGACACCATGGACGCAGCAAATGGAATGAGCTGCTGGGTAATATTGGCACTGACACCGATCAAAAATACGGATAGTAAGAGTACAGGCAAACTTGGTGACACGGCAGCAAAGCCGCATGCGGCCACCAATAAACAGGATAAGATACCAATCAAGCGTCTACGCGCAATAGAATCGCCCAATGGTGAGATAAATAGCAAAGCAAACGCATAGCCAAACTGCGTTAATGCCGGAATACTGCCCAGTTGTGAGTCGGTCAAATCAAACTCAGCACCAATGAGCGGTAAAATGGGTTGGTTGTAATATAAGTTTGCCGCCGTTGCCGCAATGGCAGCGGTCATTAACAGCAGGATAAACCGGCTTAATGATTGGCTCGACGACTGGCTTGATGGTTGGTTTAGTACAGGCTTATCCATTATTTTCTCAGCTTAATAAATCATGCCACCAGTATAGAGCTTAGCAATCAATAACAAAAATGATAGTATATGATTGAATCCATACAAATATTGTATAGATATAAAAGTTAAGACTGAGCGATGAGCTGACAAGACAAATTGATAAAAGGTATGGCTAATATGGATATAAAAACACTCAAAAGCTTTATGGCAGTAGCCAAGCACCAGAGCTTTTCAGAAGCAGCGCGTGAGCTATATACGGTACAACCTGCCATCAGTCGTCAGATTTCATCCTTAGAGACAGAATTGGGGGTTGTCCTGTTTAACCGTACTTCTCGTGAAGTGACTATCACGCCCGCTGGCGAGCAACTACTGAAAGACGGTGCTATTATTTTAGCCTTAGCAGAACAAGCAAAGATACAAGTGAAGCGAGCACATGATGGACAAATAGGCACACTCAATATCGCGCATTTGAGCTCAGCTTGTTTGACCTTTATGACCACACTGGTACGCAGTTATAAAGAAAAATTTCCGCACGTACACGTCTCGTTGTTTGAGATGACGGTGACCGAACAGATAGAAGCATTTAATAATGACCGTATCGACATTGGGTTTTCACGGCCATTACCGAGCGCCATTACTGATGACTTTATCAGCCACAACATCTATATCGATAAATTGGTAGCGATTGTGAACCAAAGCCATGCATTAGCCGACCGACAAACCATTGATTTGGTGCAATTAAAAGACGAAAAGTTTGTTATTTTTAACCGCGATGAAGCGCTTGGTTTATTTGATGAAACCATCACGCTATGTAAACAAGCTGGGTTTTCACCCAATATCATCAGCCAACCCAAGCACATGCAGACATTGGTGACCGAAGTGGCAGCAGGATTGGGTGTGGCGATTGCACCCTATTGCGTGCGCAAACTATATAGTGATGGCTGTCATTTTATGGCGTTAAACCATGTCAGCACACAGATTCCTGTGCATATTCAATATAAAAAAAATAACAACAGCGCGACAGTTGCTGATTTTGTGGCAGTAGCATTGAGTGCGACAGATGATATACAGCAAAGCATGGCATGTTGAGAGCATAAAAAAAACCCACTCCTCTAAAGTGAGAGGAATGGGGCTTAATTCGATTCATTTACTAACTCATACCTATCAATATAGCTTTGATGGCAACACTAATAACTAGATTCACGATATAAGGTTTTATGTGCTTCTACTCTAAAATCTTCGGTACTGATAGTCGTTGTCATATAATGTTTGTTGTATTTGGCTTGTATGATCTTTTCTTCCTCACGGAATAACACATTTTGTGCTTCTTGCTTAAAGTCATGATAGCTAATGGCAGCATCATTCTCATGATTGTCAGCAACTATAGTTTTTCTAGGTTGATTTTGGCTATCCGAATGCGGCTGTACAACCTGATGAGGACTAGCCTCTTTGGTGATGTTACTCACTGTTAAACCATTATGGGTAGTCGAGGCTTGAGATAGCGTGGAAGAGATACGGTTGGACATATAAAAAGCAGATATCAGAACAATACAGATCACACTGATAATAGCAAAAACAAGACTGCGTGGTCTGATGCCTTTTGGTTCAATGTCGTTATTCACTTTTTCTGATTCATTCATAGTTACGTACCATCTAATTCAGATCATCAACGGTACACGACCGTATCCTTTACATAATGATACGTACTATCTATTGTATTACAACATTTTTCAGTATGAACGTCTCTAATAGTTTGATAAACGGTTGTCTTACTGTCTAAAACAAATCAAAACGTCAATACTTTAATCTTTGATTTCGCGGTATAAGGTCGTCTGTGATTCTTGTCTGAAGTCTTCATAAGTGATAGTCGCCTCCTCAGTAGCTATAGTAGTGTCGTCATCTTCTGGTGTAGAGCTCTGAAGGTTTAACTCTGACTCACTAGCGGCTGGCATGTCTTGCTTATTGTCATCTGAAACACTTTGTTGGGTAGTGGCTGATTGTTCACTTGCAGACCCAGCATCATTCATAGTGGTTTGACTGTCAGTAGATAGTATTGGCTCAGCGTGGACGGTCGATGCACTCTCTATTGCTACGTTGCCATTAGCACTACTCTCTGTGTGATCAACATTGGAGGTTGATAGTACCAGCACTAATACAATAGCCACAAATATTATTAAACCAACCGCCATAATAATAATGGCTGGTTTAATAATTAGTTTCTTTTTTATCGCTTCATTTTTGATGACTGGCGCTTCGACAATTGATTCAGACGTACCTTCAATATCTGAGGAGTCATCATCTGACACAGTATTTGTAGATTTACCATAATCAACCGCAGAAGCTAACTCTGCGTCGTTGTTGCTAGTTATATGTTCTGAGTATTTGGTATTTGCACTGACAGCATCTACACTACTATTGTCGCTATCATTATCTATGCTCACCACATCATTTTCAGATAATACATCTATACCTGAGGCTTCAAAGGGAATATCTGTTATTGTGGTTTCTTCTGTTTCTAGCAGCAATTCTTGCTCACTGCTTTGATCTTCAAACAGTTGCAACTCTTCTGTACTCAACGGTTCAAAAGCTGCAAGATTTTTTGAACTTTCTAATGTTTCAAAGTCAGATTGATCGTTTTCTTCAGAGCCATGGACTCGATTGATAAAACGTTCATAGATATCATTGTTGTTACGCTTACGCGACTTTTGGTTAATGATCTTGGCCAGCTGACCCTCAAAATCAATGCCATCGCCTTCTTTTTCGTCGCTCATAGAACAATACCAAACCAGTTTTTTCTACTGGTGTTAAATGACTGCTAAAATGAAAGTTATTACTATAGTGTAACCGTATTATTGGCCATCAATATAATTGCTCAATCCTTTATCTTCAAGCACAATTTATGGGATAGCGCTAATATGAATAAGAACCATTCTAAATAATACGATAAATCAACTTTAAGAACTGAACTATTTTAAGAACTAATCTATGTATAACATAGACTATGACAGGCTCAATAGTATGGATTTAAAACAGCTCAATGCATTTATTGCGGTCGCAGAATTGCGCAGCTTTAGCACTGCCGCCACTAAGACAGGATTGTCACAGCCAAGCTTGAGTCGTCTGTTGAAACAACTTGAGACTGACATGGGCGTGGTGCTGATTGATCGCTATAACAGACCGCTGAACCTAACTGAAGCAGGTAGTTTTTTTTACGATAAAATAAGCACCATACTGACCGAGATTGACACTGTAACTAGTATGACCCAGCGTCTATCAGCACCAAGTAATGTTTTAAATATAGGTTTTGTGCCATCAGTACTATACGGACTACTGCCTGAAATTATTGCCACGCTTAAGCAGTTCAGCCCTGATATCGACGTTAATTTAAAAGACATCAGCTCATATCAACAAATGGACGCACTCAAATCTGGTGAAATTGATATTGGCTTTGGACGTTTTGCGCATCGAGACCCATGGATTCAGCAAATCCTACTACGTCATGAGCGTTATGTAGTGGCATTACCAAAGTCACATCCTCTGGCTCATATACGTAAGCAACGCCTGATAGACCTAGCAAACAATCGCCTAATTTTATACCATCAGACGCATCTACCGGTATCGTCAACGGTGGCGACAGCAAACGATAAGCTGTCCTCGAGTACAGAAAACCCTAATGCCACCCGTGAATCATCATCTAGCGAGCCTATTACTGAACCGTTACTACATCTGTTTGCGCAGTATGGCATCTCACCTTTTATGACTACGACAGTTAGTGATTTGCAAGTAGCATTAGGACTGGTCGCTGCGGGCGAAGGTATTACATTGGTGCCTGCCAGCTTGCAAACCGTACGTACAGAACAGATCAGCTACCAACGTTTGATTCATGAAAACGTTACCTCCCCTATCTACTTACATACCCTCAAAGACTTTGTCCATCCAAAAATACCTGACTTGCTAACGGCTATTTATCACGTCTACGAGCAGCGAGGTATCACTTATCGACAGCAAAATTTTGTGTCGCAAGCTTAAATGAGCAGATATCTGATGAATATTGTGTTATAAAGAACCGCCAAAAATAATTGATTTTAAATATTGATATTATTTTGTAAGTATGCTAACCAATAAGAATGGTAATACAAACAAATAGTAATAATAACTAGAATAATCATTCTCCTTATTAGTACTGATATGCTAAAGTCGATTCAAGATGAATCGTTTTATTTTTATCGCTGTCTAAAGCGGTTCTCTACTGATCATTGGCAAGCTGACACAGGTAAGTGATAATTTGCCGTTTTAACCATTTCGAGGTATTCATGACCACACAACAACTCAACAACCCAGCTGCCCCTGACGATACCGTTGGCTCGCAACAAGAGGGCTTTAGCTGGCGAATCTTTGGCCCAGGTATTTTGATGGCAACTGCTGCCATCGGTGGTTCGCATCTGATTTCATCAACACAGGCGGGTGCTATCTATGGCTGGCAATTAGCCATTATGATCATCTTAGCCAATGTTTTTAAGTACCCTTTCTTTCGCTTTGGCACTGATTATGTCTATGATACTGGCGAAAGTTTGATTGCAGGCTATGCCAAACGCTCAAAAGCATACCTGTGGGTTTACTTTGTTTTGTCTATCCTATCTGCAGTGATTAGTACAGGGGCAGTGACATTACTTGCCGCAGTGATACTAGGCTTTATGCTCCCAGACTCTATGGGGGTGTCGACGATGGCACTGTCCTTAATCATCGTCGCGGTCTCATGGTTCTTTTTGATCGCTGGTCACTATAAGTTGCTAGACGGTGTAACTAAGTGGATTATGATTGCCCTTGTCTCTGCCACCGTATTAGCGGTACTGATTGCTGCTGGCAAGCCAACGGTGATGACTCCTGATTTTATTCCTACTTCTCCTTGGAATTTAGCGACGTTAGGATTTATTGTGGCACTGATGGGCTGGATGCCTGCGCCACTTGAGTTTGCAGCCATTACTTCGATGTGGACATCTGCGAAGCGAAAAACTGACCATACTACTCATAAGCAAGGCTTACTTGATTTCAATGTGGGTTTTTTGGTGTCTGCTATTTTAGCGCTATTCTTTTTATCTTTAGGTGTTTTCGTTCAGTATGGCTCTGGACAAGAAATCCAAACTGCTGGTGTTGCTTATATTGATCAGCTTATCAATATGTATACTGCCACTATCGGTGAATGGTCCAGACTACTGGTCGCTTTCGTCGCCTTTATGTGCATGTTTGGTACTACTATTACCTGTGCTGATGGTTATGGCCGTACCAATGCTGAATGTTGGCGTTTGCTCAAAGGCGGAAGCGAGATTAATAAAAAACAAATCGCTTTTTGGACAACTTACGCCATTGGTGGTGGTCTAGTGATTATTACTTTCTTCACGGGACAGTTAGGCGCTATGCTTAAATTCGCTATGATATCAGCGTTTGTTTCTGCTCCTATTTTTGGTTGGTTGAATTATTCATTGGTCAAGAATCATCAAAAATTATCATTAGGTATGAATGTATATTCGATTGTAAGCTTATTATTCTTAGGTGGTGTTGCGTTATTATTTTTAGCCAATCTTGCTGGTCTATTTGCTTAATTTAAAACTGAGCACTTAACAATCTTATTTGTGTAGAACATAAGCCCTAATAGCTCAGCTATTAGGGCTTTTTAGTGGGCATCATTGAAAATCCCTAAGGTAACAACCTTGGTAATTGTAACTAAATGTAAGTAATGCAAGTTTTTAAAAATCGAAATTTTGAGCAATATGAATACTTGCTATAAGAAATTACTGATAATTGTATAGCGCTATTTGAATTATGAATACTATTAAAAATAGTACATTTATTTGTTATTTATTTTAATCAACAGTCAGTCACCCAAGCTTTTCAGGGACAAATAATTGAGTATAATCAATGACAACAATTAGAATATCCTCCCTCTAAGTAAGGACAATCACATGACTTCATCTTCAGCAGGTGCACGCTTTCGCAGTGCCCTCACTCAAAAAAATGACAACAACCAACCACTACAGATTGCAGGCGCTATCAATGCCTACACAGCGATGATGGCGACTCAAGTTGGTCACCAAGCTATTTACCTTTCTGGTGCTGGCGTGGCCAACGCCTCGTTTGGTTTGCCTGATCTAGGCATGACTAGTCTTGATAACGTACTAGAAGATGCGCGCCGTATTACTGATGCAGTCGACACCCCTCTACTTGTCGATATCGATACTGGTTTTGGTGGCGCGTTTAACATCGCTCAAACTATCAGAAAAATGGAAAAAGCAGGCGTCGCTGCAGTACATATCGAAGATCAAGTCGCGCAAAAGCGCTGTGGTCATCGCCCTAATAAAGAAATCGTTAGTATCTCAGAGATGGTGGATCGTCTAAAAGCGGCATTGGACGCAAAAACTGATCCTGACTTTGTGGTCATGGCTCGTACAGACGCCCTATCAGTAGAAGGGCTGGATGCTGCTGTTGAACGTGCCGTCGCGTTTCAAGAAGCTGGCGCAGACATGATCTTTGCAGAAGCACTAACTGATATCGAGATGTATCGTAAATTCACTGATGTATTGGATATTCCAGTATTGGCAAACATGACAGAGTTTGGTCAGACAGATCTATATACCACTGACCAGTTGTATAGTGTGGGTGTCGAGATGGTGCTTTATCCATTATCAGCCTTCCGCGCTATGAATAAAGCCGCATTGAACGTCTATCAACATTTATTAGATGATGGCACGCAAGACAAAGTCGTCGATACCATGCAGACCCGCATGGAGCTCTATGATTTCTTGAACTATCATGAGTTTGAGCAGACACTAGACAAGCTATTTGCTGATAATAAGTAGTTAATAACTAATAATTGCTAATTAGCAACGAGAAGCGATAAATACCTGCAAGTGCTTTATCGCTTCAAAATCCGTCTTCATTTACTTTTAGGCTATTTATGTCACTTTTTACTGCCAATACAGTTTTTAAGTCTTCACTACTTAGTAGCACGCTTGCGGCGCTGTTATTGATGACAGGCTGTGATAAAACACCCGAAACCGTTGATGACACTACCAGCAATACAAGCGAAACGGTTGTTAGCGAAGCTGCACCGTCAGAGACTGATGCTCAAGATGAATTGATCATGACCACAATTACGCTGGATACTGTAGACAGCTTATTGTTTGCACCCATCATCAATAGTGGTGCGTTTAGTGAAGAGCAAGTCAGCTGCCTCAGGTCGCGTGACAAAAATCTGGGTAAAGCTGAGGTGGATCGCTTCTATAAGAGTCAGTTTACCGATGCAGAACTGAAAGAGTTGAATGACTTTTATACATCAGACGTGGGCAAAAAGATGCTTGCTTTTGGCAATGAGCAACTGCGTGTCATGAATGGTGAAGAAATGGCAACGCCAATGGCGGAGCCTACCCCAGAAGAAATGGCTGAAATTCAGACGTTTATGGAATCTCCGCTTGGTGTCAAATATATGGAGATCAACAATGCAGAAGGTGAAGGTAGCGCAATGGAAGTTTTAAATGGCCCTATTGAAGCTGAATTTGAGCGTTGTAACGTTGATTTAGGTGGTCCAAATTCTACTCAGCAATGATTAATCAGTGCTATATCAGTAATTCATCAATGCATGGATTACTGAACAAATAAATTATAAGAACTCTCTTTATAAGTAATCATTTTCTCAACTCAAAAAGCTACCAACAAAAGGAATGTAAACATGGCAGCACAGAAAGAACTTTCAGGCGCAGGTCTACGTGGACAAGTCGCTGGTAAAACCTCTCTATCTACCGTCGGTAAATCAGGCTCTGGTCTGACCTATCGCGGTTATGATGTATCAGAACTGGCGGACAAGTGTGTTTTTGAAGAAGTGGCTTATTTGCTGCTGTATGGTAACTTGCCTACTCAAAGTGAGCTTGATGCCTATCAGGCCAAGCTCAAAAAACTACGTGGTCTACCACAAGCATTAAAAGATGTGCTTGAACGTATCCCAGCCGATGCGCATCCAATGGATGTGCTACGTACGGGTTGCTCTATGCTTGGCAATCTTGAAACCGAGACTGACTTTGCCCAGCAAAACGATCAAACTGACCGTATGTTGGCAGCATTCCCATCAATCATTAACTACTGGTATCGTTTCAGTCATGACAATGTGCGTATCGAAACCGATACGGATGACGCTACCATTGGTGGGCATTTCTTACATCTGCTCAAAGGCGAAAAGCCAAACGAGCTACATGAAAAAGTCATGAACGTCTCGCTTATCCTTTATGCAGAGCATGAGTTCAACGCCTCGACCTTTACCGCTCGTGTGTGTGCCTCTACGCTATCTGACATCCACTCTTGTATCACGGGCGCAATCGGTTCACTACGCGGTCCATTGCATGGTGGCGCGAATGAAGCGGCGATGGATATGATTGAAGGCTTTAGCTCACCTGATGAAGCTGAAGAAGAGATGATGGGTATGCTAGCTCGTAAAGATAAAATCATGGGCTTTGGTCATGCGATCTATAGTGAGTCAGATCCGCGTAATGTCGTGATTAAAGGTTGGGCTGAGAAGCTAGCTGCTGACGTTGGTGACGAGGTACTATATCCTGTATCGGTACGCTGTGAAGAAGTCATGTGGCGTGAGAAAAAGCTGTTCTGTAATGCTGATTTCTTCCACGCATCTGCCTATCACTTTATGGGTATTCCAACCAAACTGTTCACACCAATTTTTGTCTGTTCGCGCCTGACTGGCTGGGCAGCCCATGTGTTTGAACAACGTGCTAACAATCGTATCATTCGCCCAAGTGCCGAATATACGGGTGAAGAGCTACGTCCAGTACCAGATATGAGTGCTCGTTAAACTTTTGATTAGCATCTAACGATATTGCTAGATGCTAGTGTTACGATAATTAAGCCTTGATCGTGTTTAGGTTTGGGCTTAATGATCATACGCTCTTTTTTATACCCATCATATAAATCTGCGCTTCTCTTTTATGGCACTTCTTTAGCAAAGCCTACAACAGCCGATGATTTTGCTAAAGGAATGAATTTTTACCTGATATCGACGATTAACAATTTATTAAAATTAGCTAACAGCCAAAGGTGACTTATGGACAACGCCCTCGTACAACCGATGAATGATGAATTTAAAAAACCACTTCCCGATACTGACCTTTATTACTTTGACACACGCGAAGCTGTCGAGAGTATTGAAGAAGGTGCTTATGACAAACTACCGTTCTGCTCAAAAGTATTGTGTGAAAACCTAGTACGCCGTTGCCCACCAGAAGAGTTGACCGATGCGTTAAAACAGCATATCGACCGCAAGCAAGACCTTGATTTTCCTTGGTACCCTGCCCGTGTGGTTTGTCATGATATTTTAGGTCAGACGGCCTTTGTTGATTTGGCAGGCTTACGTGATGCTATCGCTGAGCAAGGTGGTGATCCATCTAAAGTAAACCCTATTGTGCCAACTCAGCTTATCGTTGACCATTCACTAGCTGTTGAGCATGCAGGCTTCGAAGATGGCGCATTTGAGAAAAACCGTGCCATTGAAGAGCGCCGCAACGATGACCGTTTTCACTTTATCAACTGGTGTCAGTATGCTTTTGACAATGTAAACGTCGTGCCACCGGGTAACGGCATCATGCATCAGATTAACCTAGAAAAAATGTCGCCTGTCGTACAGGTCGTCCACAATAAATCAGGTGAGGAAGTCGCGTTTGCCGATACCTTGGTTGGTACTGACAGTCACACGCCGATGGTCGATGCGCTAGGTGTGATCTCAATCGGTGTTGGCGGTCTAGAGGCAGAAAGCGTGATGCTTGGCAATCCATCATATATGCGCCTACCAGATTACGTAGGTGTAAAACTAACAGGTAAATTGCAAAAAGGTATTACTGGTACGGATTTAGTACTGGCGATGACTGAGTTCTTGCGTGATGCAGGTGTGGTCTCTACCTATATAGAGTTCTTTGGTGATGGTGCGCGCCAGCTGACTGTCGGTGACCGCGCATCTATCTCCAATATGACACCTGAATATGGCGCAACTGCTGCGATGTTCTATATTGATGAGCAAACCACTGACTATTTACGTCTGACTGGTCGTAGTGAAGAGCAGATTAAACTGGTTGAGCAGTATGCCAAGCAAACTGGCTTATGGGCTGACGGTATGGAAAAAGCCGAGTACGCACGCGTGCTTGAGTTTGATCTGTCATCAGTAGGCCGCAACATGGCAGGCCCGTCACGCCCACATGCCCGCGTATCGACCGATGATTTGGTTGCCAAAGGTATCGCTCATGCTCCTGATGAAAAATTGCCTGAACCAAAAGACGGTTTGATGCCAGATGGTGCCGTGATTATCGCTGCTATCACCAGCTGTACGAACACCTCAAATCCACGCAACATGGTTGCCGCAGGTCTGGTGGCTCGTAACGCTAATGCCAAAGGATTATTACGTAAGCCTTGGGTGAAATCATCCTTAGCACCTGGCTCAAAAACGGTAAAAATGTACCTAGAAGAAGCAGGTCTGATGCCTGAGCTACAAGAGATCGGCTTTGACGTGGTTGGCTTTGCCTGTACGACCTGTAACGGTATGAGCGGTGCGCTAGACCCTGATATCGAAAAAGAAATCATCGACAATGATTTATTTACCACGGCAGTACTCTCAGGTAACCGTAACTTTGATGGACGTATCCATCCTTATGCCAAGCAAGCATTCTTAGCATCACCGCCACTAGTTATTGCATATGCCATCGCTGGAAACATCCGTTTTGATATCGAAAAAGACTCACTGGGCAAAGATCAAGATGGTAACGACGTCTATCTAAAAGACATCTGGTTTGATGATGATGAAGTTGATGCTATCGTCGCTGCGGCTGTTAAGCCTGAGCAGTTTGATGCGGTCTATATCCCAATGTTTGATGAAGCCAAAAAAGACACAGGCAATGCATTAAGCCCATTATATGACTGGCGTGAAATGACCACTTATATCCGCCGTCCACCTTATTGGGAAGGCAAAATGGCCAAGAAAAATAAACTATCAGGCCTGCGTCCACTTGCTGTACTTGGTGATAACATCACAACTGACCATATGTCACCATCAAACGCCATTCTGGGCTCGTCAGCAGCTGGCGAGTACCTAGATACCATGGGCTTGCCTGCTGAAGATTACAACTCATACGCCACCCATCGCGGCGACCATTTAACCGCGCAACGTGCCACCTTTGCCAATCCTAAGCTATTGAACGAAATGGTACGCGACGAAGATGGTGAAGTTGTCCAAGGCTCATTGGCCCGCGTCGAGCCAGAAGGTCAAGTTATGCGCATGTGGGAAGCAATTGAAACCTACATGAACCGTGAACAGCCGCTTATCATCATCGCAGGTGATGGTTATGGTCAAGGCTCAAGCCGTGACTGGGCTGCCAAAGGGGTGCGTCTCGCTGGCGTAGAAGCCGTCGTTGCTGAGGACTTTGAGCGTATTCATCGTCAAAACCTGGTCGGTATGGGCGCGCTGCCTTTACAGTTTGAGGAAGGCACGACTCGCCATACGTTAGATATCGATGGCACGGAAACCTTTGATGTCACAGGCGAAGTCTCGGCTGGCGGGTTGATGACTCTAGTGATTCATCGTGCCGATGGTAGTACCACTGAGACGCCTATTATCTGCCGCTTAGATACGGCTGATGAAGTGAAAATGTACAATGCTGGCGGTATGCTACAACGCTTTGCTAAAGAGTTTATCGAAGGTACGCTTGATATCGTCTAAGGCTATCCTGTAGGTTTTAGCGCGATAAACAGAAAAGCGTCAAAGTTGCCGATGTTGTATAACCTTATATGACATCGGCTTTTATTTGCTTTTGCGTTCTATACACTGAGTTTTGTCACTTACTCCTAAGTATTAGATAGTAGCTAAATATTGAGTTTACTTAATCAATGGCGTAATATGTACCATATATTGTACAAGTTATGCAAAATATCATGAAAGGAGTAAGCCATGCGAGTCGTTAGTTTTTCAGAAGCCAGAAAGCACCTAAAGTCCGTCCTAGATACGGTAAACGATGATGCCAACGCTACTATCGTAACCCGCCGTGACGCTGATGATGCGGTTGTGATGTCGCTTGATTATTACAATAGCCTGATGGAAACCGTCTAT
Source organism: Psychrobacter sp. AOP7-B1-25 (assembly GCF_052376195.1). NCBI lineage: Bacteria > Pseudomonadati > Pseudomonadota > Gammaproteobacteria > Moraxellales > Moraxellaceae > Psychrobacter > Psychrobacter sp. AOP7-B1-25. Next base: position 131,905 of record NZ_JBQSVK010000004.1, on the reverse strand, counting down.
CTATTAAAATCTCCTGCCAATGCAGCGCACTTAGCGGACTCTATTGCTCAATATAAAGCTGGCAAGACCGTTACGCGTGAGCTAATTGATATGGCAGAAGACAGTGATGATAATGAGCATACGGATAGCGATATTGAAAGTGCTTGAACTCAAAGACTTTAATCAACCCAAAGGGTCTAATAATGAGTGAGCAACTAGCTTGGACAGATGCTGCGTGGAAGGACTATCTTTACTGGCAAACCCAAGACAAAAAAACACTCAAACGTATTAACAAACTCATCACCGAATGTAAGCGTAATCCGTTTGAAGGTATTGGCAAACCTGAACCTCTAAAAGAGAACCTCTCCGGATTCTGGTCAAGACGCATCGATGATGCCAATCGGTTGGTATATGCCGTCGATGATAATTATCTGACGATTATCTCTTGTCGCTATCATTATTGACGAGCGTTCTTAGTCATGTAGGTTTACTTGCTAATGGCACCATACCCAATCTTATAACGATATAAAAAGGACTTAATACAGTGGCTCAAACTAATTCTAAAATCAATTCTAAATCTAAACCCTCTTTCGCCCCGCAACTATCAGTCCCCGCTACTTATATGCGCGGTGGCACTTCAAAAGGCACTTTCTTTAAGTTATCCGACTTACCTGAGCGTTGCCAAGTCGCTGGCGAGTCACGTGATAAGTTTTTACTACGTGTGATTGGTAGCCCAGATCCTTATGGTAAGCAAATCGATGGCTTGGGTAATGGCAGCTCTAGCACCTCAAAAACGGTTATTTTATCTCCAGCAAATGATGACAGCCACGATGTCAACTATCTATTTGGACAAGTTAATATCGCCAAACCTATGATTGACTGGGCGGGTAACTGTGGCAACTTAACCGCAGCTGTTGGTGCTTGCGCCATTAATATGGGGCTAGTTGCTGCCGACAAGATTGCTAATAGCATCGATGACAATACTAAAATCGGCATTTGCGAAGTCCGTATTTGGCAAGAGAATATCGGTAAAACGATTATTGCCCATGTCCCCGTTTACAAAGATGCGAATGATAAAGTACAAGTTCAAGAGACGGGCGACTTTGAATTAGATGGTGTGACCTTCCCTGCTGCTGAAGTCAAAATTGAGTTCATCGATCCAGTCGATGCCACCAGCGACATGTTCCCTACTGGTAACTTGGTCGATGACTTCGATGTGACGGGCTGCGGTCTAAATACTGATAGCGTCAAAGCTACCTTTATTAGCGCAGGTATCCCAACCATCTTTATGAAAGCAGAAGATTTAGATTTTACTGGTACTGAGTTGCAAGGCGACATCAATAGCGACAGTGAGCTACTTGCTAAGCTTGAAAATATCCGCGCCACAGGCGGCGTTGCGATGGGGCTATTTAAAGACGTAAGCGAGGCACAGACCAGCCAACACATTCCTAAAGTCGCTTGGGTGGGCGCAGCACAGAGCTATACGGCCTCTAGTGGTAAGTCGGTTGATGCAGGCGATATTGATCTAGTGGTACGTGCCATGAGTATGGGCCAATTGCATCACGCTATGATGGGTACCGCAGCCGTCGCTATTGCCGCCGCGGCAACCACGCAGGGTACACTGGTCAATCAAGCGGCAGGTGGTGGTGAGCTGTCAGAGGTGCGCTTTGGCCACCCATCAGGTACATTGCTCGTCGGTGGAAAGACTGAACTGGTTGATGGACGCTGGCAAGCCAAAAAAGTCTCTATGAGCCGATCAGCAAGGCGTATTATGGTTGGTGAAGTTTTTGTGCCAGCAGATGATTTTTAATTAGGGGTTAATAAATGGAAAGAGATTTGTACAAAAACGGCTTCACAGAAGAATATGTACCTGACTATTTGTGCCCCCGCTGTAATAAAGGTTTGTTACAACTAAATAAGGATACCTTAAAATCGGTTGAAACAGTTGATTCAAAAATATATCAACGTAATGAATATTCTGAATTTCAGGATATGCAAATAACTTTTAATTGTATGTTTAAATGCATCAATGATAAATGTGGTGAGGTTGTTGCTTGTACTGGGCATGCAGGCGTAGATATTGATTACGATGATTTTAGTCAGTCTAATGAGTATTATACTTATTATAAACCTTTATTTTTCTATCCAAACCTCAAGTTAATCGCTATTCCAGAAGACGCTCCTGATAATATTAAAAAATTGTTAAACAAATCATTTGAATTATTTTTTACCTCTCCTTCCGCAGCAGCCAACCTAGTAAGAATATCTATTGAAAAAATACTTACAGATCAAAAAGTTAAGAAGATGAAAAATTTGTATCGGAGGATTGAAAATCTGCCAGAAAAGCATAGTGGTTTGAAAGAGAAATTTTTTGCATTAAAATGGTTAGGTAACGCTGGGAGTCATTCAGGTGAAGAATTAAGTTTAGATGACACTATGGATGCTTACGAACTGATTGAACACATTCTTTCTCAGGTGTATGCGCCTCCTACTAATAATCTAAATACATTGGCACAAAATATAAATAAATCTAGAGGTCCAATAAAAAGTAGAGGCCTTAGTAACTAATGTAATTTTAGAATAAACTTTTATGCCAACATCTCCCCAGCCACGCCGTGTACCCTTAGACAAAAAACCGCCAGTCGAAAAGAAAGAACGGCGTGCGCTGCTGTGGGATATTCTAAAGAAACTGGCAATATTTGCTAAACCTTATCGCTTGCTTATCATAGCCACCTTAGCGCTGACTGCATTAGGCTCGTTTACTGCGCAGGTCAATGCATTTGTACTGCGTTATACCGTTGATACGCTGACCGAAATTGCTACGCTTGCTGAGCCATGGCAGGCGGGTCTGCGTATGCTCGGTATTATCAGTGCTGTACTTTTGACCAAAGAGATACTCTCGATATTTATCTCTTTCGGTCAGCGTTTTTTTGGTGAAAAAATCCGTATCAACTTGTCTCGCGATTTGTCTCAAAAAATCATTGAGCGCATTCTCACCTATCGCATGGCATTTTATACCAGCAGTGAGAACGACAGTGGTAAGCTGCAAACCCGTATTGACTACGGTGTCAACAGTCTTACCAGCCTTGTGCAAAACTTCTTTATCGATATGCTACCGCTATTTGCCAATGCAATTGTGGCACTTATCATCATGTTTTCGACCAATTTTTGGGTCGGCATGGTTGGTCTTATTGTCATACCTATTTACTTTTTTATCAGTCAAAAACAAGCACGGCGTCTACAAGGTTTTCGTCGGCAGATGCGTGGGTTTCGTGAGGCCAAAAGCGGTTTGGTGATCTCTTTGATTAACTCGATCAGCGTGGTGAAATCCTTCGTCCGCGAGTCTATCGAGGCTGAAAAGCACTTAAGCATCCAAAAAGAGATGACCGACAATCAGTTGCGTATTCGCAGTATTGGTTTTGTTTATGATGCTATCAAAACCTTTATCGAGCAGATTGGTGTGGTGGTTATCATTCTTCTCACTGCTTATTTTGTGCTACAAGGTGAGATGACCATTGGTATGATTTTATTTCATGTCATGCTGTTTCAAAACGTCGCGGCCCCTATCCGTCAATTACACCGTATCTACGACCAGATCAATAATGCATTAACTTATGCCGAAGGGTTTTTTGATATTTTAGAAGATGATAAGCAAGTAGAAAATATTGACGGTATCAGTAGCGAAAACTTAAAAGGTCATATCGAGCTTAAAAACGTCGACTTGACCTATCCTAATGGCACGCAAGCGCTAAAAAACGTTAGTTTTACCATCAAGCCCAATCGTATCACCGCGCTGGTTGGTCTCTCTGGAGCTGGCAAAAGCACGATTATTAATTTATTGGTTAAGTTCTACGCGCCAGACGCTGGCACGATCTATCTAGATGAACATGATTTGGCTGACTGTGATACCCACGAGTTGCGTCAGCGCATTGGTCTGGTACTGCAGAGTAATCATATTTTTTCGGGTACGATCAGTGAAAATATCCGCTATGGCAATATGAATGCCAGCATTGACGACATCATCATTGCTGCAAAAAAAGCCTCTATACACGATCAGATCATAGGGTTAGCTGATGGTTACGAGAGTACTGCCAAATCCCTATCTGGCGGTCAGCAGCAGCGTATTGCGCTGGCACGTATGTTCTTAAAAGACCCTCCTATTGTGTTTTTGGATGAACCAACAGCCAGTCTTGATGCCATTGCCACTCAGCAGATTAAACAAAGTCTAGATCTGATTAAAAAAGACCGTACTGTCATTATCGTTTCACACAATATTTCACAAATTATCGATGCTGACGACTTGGTGGTGATTGAAAATGGCCGCGTGATGGAGACAGGAACACACGAAGCTCTGTATGCCAATCATGGTAAGTACTATGAAATATTCAATGCCATGTCCGATAGTTTGAATTTAAACAAAATCAGTCAAACCCTAAACGGTTAGGAATGGTTAATGCCAGCCTAAATCGTTATAATGCCCCTATTTTACCGCCTATTGCCAGAAGCTAGCCCATTATGACTTGTGAATTTTCTCTAAAAACCTTTGACGAGCTGACCTCAGTTGATCTTTATCATATTTTAAAGGCGCGCTCGCAAGTGTTTGTCGTCGAACAAAACTGTGCCTATCAAGATATGGATGAAGTGGATTTTGATTGTTTGCACCTAATTGCTCATCAAAACGCAGCATTGGTAGGCTATTGCCGTATCATTCCACCTGAGTTTAATAAGCTGAAATCCAACTTGTCAGTAGCTGATCCTGCCATTAAGACCAACCATACTGAGATGCCTGCCATAGGTAGAGTCCTTGTGCTATCAGAGCACAGAGGTGATGGCCTAGCACGGCAAATGATGAATCAGGCTATTGCACAGTGCCGCAAAAAGTACGGTAAAAAGCGCCCGATTATCATCTCGGCACAGGCTTACTTACTCAACTTTTACGAGTCGCTAGGTTTTGTAGCTGAAGGCGAGCATTATCTCGAGGACAATATCGAGCATGTAAAAATGGTGTTGTACGTTGCTAAGAAGAATAAAATCAAAAAAGAAAGTACAGATACCGCGTCAACCACGACCAAAGTTTTAAGTTTCCTGTTGTTTATTATGGCAGCGCTATTTATTTTAGGTCTGCTGTACTTAATGATTTAAACGGTCATTAACGTCTTAATTCTTAACACAATTCAAATTGGTTGTTCCATATTGAGTATGCTACTTTTAAATGATAATTCCTTTAAAAGGATGGCTGAGATAATCAGTCAAGGAAGTAGCACACTCAGGATGAGGAACCAACCATGTCAAATACCGATTCAGATACAGTCAATTCAAATACAAACGGTGCGACGGTAGAGAGCAACATCCGTCCACAATATGACGATGAAATTCAAAAAATCGCTGATTACGTTCTTAATTACTCAATAGATGACCAATCACCAAACCCTACTGATGCATGGAATACCGCACGCCACTGTCTAATGGACACGCTTGGCTGTGGTTTGCTGGCATTGCGCTTCCCTGAATGTACCAAACACTTAGGGCCTGATTGCCACGATCAAATCACGCCACACGGTGCTCACGTCCCTGGCACCTCCTATAGACTAGACCCTATCAAGGCCGCTTTTAATATTGGTTGCATGGTGCGCTGGCTTGATTATAACGATACGTGGCTTGCTGCCGAATGGGGTCATCCTTCCGATAACCTGGGTGGTATCTTGGCGGTCGCTGACTACATCAGTCAGAAAAATATCAGCCAAGGACAAACGCCATTGACCATGAAAGCAGTGCTTGAAGCCATGATCATGGCGCATGAAATTCAAGGTGTACTGGCACTCGAAAACTCATTCAACCGTGTGGGGCTTGATCATGTGTTTTTGGTTAAGTTGGCATCCACAGCGGTCGTCGCCAAACTATATCAACTGCCACGTGAGCGTATCATGGCAGCGATCTCACAAGCCATCGTCGATGGTCAGGCACTGCGTACCTATCGTCACGCACCCAATGCTGGTAGCCGAAAATCATGGGCAGCAGGTGATGCAACCAGTCGTGCAGTACGCCTAGTAGATATAACAGCGCGTGGTGAAATGGGTATTCCTGGCGCATTAACCGCACCGCAATGGGGTTTCTATGATGTGCTGTTCAGCCATACCAACAAGGATCTAGCCACAAAGCCTGAAGACGATCGTCGCTTTAAATTCCAGCGAGATTTTGGTAGTTATGTGATGGAAAATATCTTATTTAAAATAAGTTTTCCCGCTGAGTTTCATGCACAGACTGCTTGTGAGGCCGCGGTCATTTTACATCCGCATGTGAAAGGAAGAATTGATGATATCGAAAAAATCGTCCTGACTACCCATGACTCAGCCATTCGCATCATCTCAAAAGAAGGTGCACTTGCCAATCCAGCGGATCGAGATCATTGCTTACAGTACATGGTAGCTGTGCCACTATTGACAGGCGATCTGATGGCAGAGAACTATGAAGACGACTATCACGAACAGCATTTGTCAATCGATGAGCTACGCGGAAAAATGGTCGTAGAAGAAAACGTGCAGTATTCAAAAGACTACCATGACCCAAGCAAACGCTCTATTGCCAACGCCATTCAAGTGTTTTTTACAGATGGCAGCAGTACAGAAAAAGTGGCTGTTGAATATCCCATCGGGCATAAACGCCGACGTGCAGAGGGCATTCCTGTTCTAGAAGCAAAATTCCATGCCAGTCTGGCTACTCGCTTTATCGAAAATCGTTGTCAACAGATTATTGAGCTATGCGACGATCAGGAAAAACTGGAGCAAACACCTGTTAATGAGTTTATGTCACTGTTTGAAGCGTATTAGATTGATGGCTCACTATGCTGTCAAAATAACGACTACCAAGGTATCGACTCTCCTGCCCAATCGACAAAACTGCCTGATTGGGAAGCAGTCATACCAGACAATACTTCTAATAAGCATTCTGCGCTATACGCTGGCGAGAACAGATGTCCTTCAGCGACATTGCCTTGAAACGGCGCGGACAGCTGAGTGTCAACAGTGCCCGGTTGCATAACGACCACGCACACATCTTTAAGTGATCTACCCCATTCGATACTTAGATTTTTCATACCCATATTGAGCGCCGCCTTGCTCATTCTGTAGCTATACCAGCCGCCTAGCTGGTTGTCAGTGATACTACCGACACGAGCTGATACGGTCGCAAAAATAGCAGGTTGATTGGTGCTGCGATTAGCTTTGGCGAGCAACGGTTTGATGTGCTTAGCTATCAGCAAACTGGCTAATGCATTGATTTGCATATTTTGCAAAAAGAACTCTGTTTCCATCTGACGCAAGGCCTTTTCTGGCTGTGCCATCTCTGTATGCAATAACCCCACGCAGTTGATTACCCAATCCACATGACCGACCGTCTGTTTGATGCTCTCGGCAGCTTTTTTGATGCTCTCCTCATCACTGACGTCCATCGGTAACCAATGCAGGTTTTCCGCTTCAATATTCGGCTCATTGCGATGATAAGTAGCAAATATTTGTGTGCGATGGCTTTGATCAGATTGATTATCCGTTTGATTCACAAGCGTTGCTTGTATTAATTGCTGCACCATGGCCTGACCAATACCACCTGTTCCGCCGATGATAAGATAAGTTTTATTACTCATATAACACTTCCTTTTTTGATATGCTTTTGACATGATTTGGTTTTATGTATTCATTTTGGCTGATTTTATGAGCGTTTACTATGATAAAAATAATACAGGTCATCTTTATTCTATATACGCTACAATAATCTATAAAAATTAAAATACCTGTTTTTTCTTATATTGACGCTTTCATATGGATATTATCGCATTATGCTACCACCACAAGATCAACTGACCGAGCTGGTACGATCCTTAGAGACCGATCAGCACGTCTTTGCCACTGACCCGCTATTAATCACGGAAAAACTTCAGGGCGAGGACGGTACACCTATTCAAAAGCTGCATAGACGGGCGTCACGTATAGACAGCAATGGGGCGCTTGCGCGTGTGCTGGGAAAAATTGATGGCCGTATAAAGGGCATCATGATTGTTATGAGTGTGGTGTGGTGTATCTCGGGATTTTTGGGATTGTTTACTCTATTGCAGTCTAATGTTGTGAACTTCTTTTACGTATTGGTTTGTTTACTTGGTTTTCATACCATTATGCTTGGTGGCTGGCTTGTCATGACCTTTGTCAGTCGAGATCAGCAATCGCCCAGTTGGTTTGCAAGCTTTGTCAGTCCGAGTTATCTCATACGCGGTAAGGATGATGTGACCAAGGCTGCCGTCGATCTGTATGAGCGCCAGTTGCAGCACAGCGGTATGCGTTGGTATTTGGGGCGGTTTAGCCATCAGTTATGGCTTGCGACATTGACCGGTATGTTGCTGGCGATTATATTTTTACTGGTGGTACGTCAGTACAGCTTTAGCTGGGAATCAACCCTACTCTCTGATCAAGCCCTAGTGAGCTTGACTCAGATACTAGGATGGCTACCGAGTATGGTGGGATTTGGAGTACCAGACAGTGAGGCTATCGCGCAAAGTCGATTGGTGACAAATGCCATGCCACTGTCTGTTGCACGGCAATGGGCAGGATTGCTAGTAGGTAGCTTACTGATGTACGGCATTGTACCGCGAGCGATAGCATGGGCATTCTGTGCATTGATGTTCCGCCGCAAAAAAATGCGTTTGGATATTAAACAGCCGTATTATCAAAAAATCCTAAACTTTTGGCAGCGGCATGTGGTGGATGCTGATGACTTTACTGAGGCGCCAGCCCCTATCGCTCCAAAGGCGACGGTCAGTGCTGGCAAGAAGTTAGTTGCTCTACTTGAATACCCTGCAGATCAGGACAAATGGTGGCAGTCAGGCTTAGATAACAGCAATCATGATTTTGAAAATTCAAGCGAAATTGAGAATTTTGGTATCGTCGACGACCGTGATGATATGGCACGGCTTAAAAATTACTTAGATGCGCATCCTGTGCAAGTCTTGCTCGGCATTCATAGCAACGCCCTGCCTGACCGCGGTACGCTACGCAAACTCGATCAAATTTCTACTCATGCAAAAGATGGTCTTATCGTACAACTGCTTGGTGACAACAGTGCTTCAGGATTGTCTGACGGACGTACCAATGAAGAGCCACTGAACAAACAAGCAGTTCGATATCAGCAGTGGCAAACAGCACTCTCTGCACGAAAAATTGGATTGATTGACTCAAGCGCTCAATAAATTCTAATGCTTAATATAGTAACACCCTCTAAGCTTATTATGACAAGGATGTTTTATAGTGGCTAGGAGCCCAAGATGGCAGCAGACAATTCCCTTATGACCCTAGGTCAGTATGGTCAATTATTGGATGGTTACCGAGAGGCGTTAAACCAAAGTATATTAATGGCTGCGCCAGAGTCGTGGCAGCCAAAGCTGGCGAGTATTCTACCCACGTATTGGCAAGAGTGGCTACTACCGCTGGCGGGTGGTCCATTTTTCTTATTATTTTTAGCAGAATGGTTCTATCAGTCCAAGCGCGGCAACGGTAATCGCTTTAGCTGGCGCCGTGCGATGACCAATTTTAGCTTGGGTGGCTCTTATTTAGGGTTTGAGTTGATTGTTCAAGCGCTTATCGTCATACCTATCTGCTTATGGTTATATCAATATCGCTTATTTACTATTGAGGTAACATGGCTCACCGCTATCCCTATATTTGTCGCGGTTGAGTTCAGCTACTATTGGTTCCATCGCGCGTCACACCGTATGAATTGGTTTTGGTCAGCGCATGTCGTGCATCATTCAGATGACCATATGAATCTATCCACTGCGATGCGGCAAAGCCTGTTGTATTCAGTGACGGGTTGGTGGTTATTCTTTGTCCCGCTGATGATGTTGGGCGTACATCCTGTCTGGGTATTCTTCTTTTATGCACTAGATTTGATTTATCAATTCTTTATCCATACTGAAACCGTAGGAAAATTTCCAAAATGGGTGGAGTATGTCTTTGACACGCCATCCAATCACCGTGCCCATCATGGAACCAACGACGAATACATTGATCAAAATTACGGTGGCGTTCTCATTATTTTCGACCGCTGGTTTGGGACTTATGTAGAAGAAGATACCGTTAACAACCCTGTCAAATATGGTGCTGTTGGTGAAACCAGTCATGATAATATTGTTAGTCTGATATTTGGTGTCTTTTACCGGCTGTGGCAGCGGTTTTTTCGGGCTAAAGGGTTAAAGAAAAAGCTAAAGGTACTGCTGCGGCCACCTAGTGCAGTCTAATATAATGTGAATGTGTAGATGACAGTCTATGATATGGACAATACGCATTCATAACCGATACTCAATCAGATTTGTTTTACAATAAATAGCTACTATGTGTTTTGGCTATCAAAAAATATAAGACGTTACTATGAATAATAACAATAAAAATAATCATGAGAATAACAAGCCTGCAGGTCTCTTTGCGGACAAGGCCCATGAGCCAACCAATAATGTCTCAAATCATCCTTCAGACACCACTTTAAAGCCTACTCAAGACAATCAACCTGTATCAACAGAAGAGTTATCAACAACAAAAGAAGCAGCAGCAAGAACAACAAAGAAAACCATAGCTAGTGGCGAACCGCTCAAATTGGCCGTCGTCGGTCATACCAATACGGGTAAAACCTCTATATTGCGCACATTGTTGCGTGACGTATATTTTGGTGAAGTCAAAAACGAAGCGGCGACCACACGTCACGTCGAACAAGCACAACTGACAGACAGTCGTACTGGCGAGGTGCTAGTGGCATTATATGACACACCTGGTTTGGAAGACGCTTCAGGACTTATGGATTGGCTAGAGGACAACACTGCCAGTCGCCGTGATGGTATTGAACGTCTGCAACAGTTTTTGGCAGCGGATGTCGCTCAAGGTTCGGATAGCTATGACTTGCCCTATGATTATAGTCAAGAAGCCAAAGTCATCCGTCAGCTACTGACCAGTGATATGGCCATCTACGTGGTAGATGCTCGTGAGCCGGTATTGGGTAAATATAAAGATGAGCTGGCTATTTTATCTTGGGCTGCGATTCCTGTGATGCCTGTTTTTAATTTTACCGACAGTCAGGATGCCAATATCGACGACTGGCAGATGATGCTGGCAAGACGCAATCTGCATATTTCAACGCGTTTTGATTCGGTCGCGTTTGAGTTTGAAGATGAGATGCGGCTATGGAAAAACCTAGCAACCATGCTCACCCACTCTGAAATGCTTGAGCAGCTGATGCAACGGCGGACTGAGGATTGGGCCCAGATTTATGATGAGGCCAATATCATCATCGCTGATTTTCTATTGAATGTCGCCGCCTTTGTACACGAGATCAATGACGATGATGACCCACTGCCTGTGTTACAGCAAATGCAAGAAGTGGTTAGGCAAAGCGAGCGTGCGATGCAGCACAACCTACTCAATCTTTATAAGTTTTATGATAACGCGGTCGCTGCAACACCGCTTGAACTACAAGCCTATCAACAAGACCCATTTGATCCTGAACTTCTCAAGAGCTACGGTATTCGTACCACTTCTGGTGCAGCTGCTGGTGCGCTTTTAGGACTAGGTATCGATGCAGCAGCATTAGGTACGACACTGGGATTGGGTGCCGCAATAGGTGGTATTGCAGGCGGGTTGCTATCAAACACTAGCAGTATTGCCGATAGGCTTACTGGGGTGAAACGCCTGTATATCGATCCTGCTACGTTGACGCTATTAGCAACGCGAGCATTAGACTTACTTACAGCCTTACGTCATCGTGGCCATGCTGCTACAGATGCCACTCAGTTATTATACAAAGGCGAAAATAGCAGTCTTGGAACGTCAACAACTGACGACAGTGACAATACAGATGAAGATAATAATCCAATGACTATATGGCCAGCTCATAAATTACCAAGTGAGCTAAAAAAAGCCCGTGGTAAACCGCAATGGTCATCGCTCAGCAGTGGTAAGTCCGAACAAGCTCAGTTATTACGCACAGACATGGCGTGGTCGCTATCAGGTAAGTTACAGTCATATAAGCATGAATCATAGATTGCTATTAACTATGCATGTAACAATGCGCTTAATGCATCTGTGCCACGTATATCTGTCTGCTGTAGATAGATCGGATACAGCGGGTACTTGGTAAAGCTTTGTTTGATATCCTGCAGCAAATGCTGCTGACGCTCAGCACGGCGTCGCCAAAACTCATCCGACTGTGTGGTTGATATCAACTGATTGATAACGATTGCTGCTGGCATGAGCTTACTATCCTCTAATTGCTCGATAGCGCGCTTGGTCTCAGCCAATGGTAAAACATCAGCGGTCATCACCAACACAATCGCTGTTTGTGTACGGTCATGTAATAGTAGCCCTGCTTGACGAAATAGCTGCTTTCGCTTCTCTAATACAGATACGGCTTGTTCCCAGCGATCTGATTTTTTGGCTGCGAACGGATTGGCTACGTCGTTCTTTTGAGTGCTAGTTATTTGACTATTTTTTTGATTGTGACTGTCCAAATGGGTCGCCACTGAGCGCAGTTTGGCCTGTCGTCGCTGCTGTGCAAGTAGCCCATCTGTCCACGCACCCATCATTTCTGGTAATACCAACAATCTTAAGGTGTGACCTGTTGGTGCGGTATCAAAAATTATATGCTCATACCCAGCATCTGCCGCTTCGACTAAATGGTGACACATAGATTCGAGCATCGCAGCTTCCTGGGCACCTGGAGCTGACTTAGATAGCCTCAGATGCTCTCGAATCTTGGGCATCATATCTGGATTGGCGTAAGCTTTAATCGTACGTTCAACTTGGGTAAAATGCTCATCGACGATTACATCAGGGTTTAACTCAATGGCATCCAAATAAGGGGATACTACTGTTTTGTCGTTATTGAGCCGCACATTCAGTACATCGCCCAAACTATGTGCCGGATCGGTTGAGACTATTAAGGTCTTTTGCTGCTGACTTGCATAGTAGCTGGCTAGTGCAGCAGCAGTAGTGGTCTTCCCTACGCCGCCTTTGCCACCGATAAATATAATCGGTTGTTTCTCTAACTGCTCTAGCAATCCATGTAAAGGGTGTAATGCCATAGCTTTATCTCGTCTCTTGTCTTCTTATGCAATCAATGCTTAAATTACTTTTATAGCTACTGTTCTATCACTGCGATTTTAGCAACAGCCTACGTGGTCGAACGGACATCTATCCATCCCCATACGTGTGTGCCATTCGTGAAAGTTCTCTAAAAATAGCGGCTGTAACTCTAGTGTATAAAAGCTGGCAGGATTATCAATCCCTAAGCTCTCGGCAAACATGAGTAACATAAAAAAATCTTCTTCATCACGCGCTGCGCGTGCCATCGTCTGACGATAAGGTGCATGATAAAACTCATTTAACCCATGCTTAAATCGTTGCCACCATGGCTGGGTACTTTCTAACGGTTGAACGTTTTCTATCTCATTCGATTTGTTTTCATTTTCCATAATGTACTCGTATTCTACTTAACTTTTATTATCTATCATGCCTATATGATACAAAAAACGCCAGCAATTGCTGCTAGCGTTTTTTATTAAACAGGCATTTAATATAATTTAATATAATTTAATGTTTAAACGTCACTGCTTTTACCTTTATGCAATGACCATTCTTTACGTAGCACAGACAGACTCTCAAAAGTCACTAAAATAGTAGCGATCAAGATGATAATGTCCATAATGATAAGCAGCCAATTTCCATCCGTGAAAAAAGTTTTAAGCTGAATCAATAGTGCAAATACGGTCATTACTAATAGGAACGACAACGGTGCTAAGGTAAACCAGACAGGCTTGCCTTTACGTAACAAGATAACCGTTACAATCATCAAGGTTAATGCAGCCATTAGCTGATTGGTCGTACCAAATAGTGGCCAAATAATCATACCACCAGCCCCATCAATACCACCAGCCCCAAATGCTAGTAGTAAACAAGTACCAACGGCTAGTAATGTTGCGACAACACTCTTACTTAATATTGGTAAGTTATAAAACTCGCCAAATTCTTGGAAAATATAACGTTGTAAACGTACACCTGTATCCATCGTAGTACCAGCAAATAGCGCTGCCATTACCGTAAGCATGGTCTGTGATAGCACCATGTCGATACCAACACCTGCATTCAAGATGGTCGCACCGCCGTCGATGAATGCACCGATAGAGCCATCACCGAATTTTTGATAGACCGCCTGCCAATCACCAAGAGTTGCAAAACCTGCGGTAGCCGCAAGGATTGCTCCAAGCGCCAGCATACCCTCGCCCAATGCGCCGAAGTAACCAACGAAACGAACGTCTTCTTCTTTATCAATCTGCTTAGAAGTTGTTCCCGTTGCGACCAAACCATGGAAACCAGATATGGCACCACAAGCAATCGTCACAAACAACAATGGCAGCAATGAAGGTGTATCCATTGGCAGTGACGTGTTAACAGCCGGTGCTACAATATCAGGGGTACCAATAAAAATAGCCGTATATAACAAAATCAAACCGACAAATAACTGTAAGCCATTAATGTAATCGCGAGGTTGAAGCAGCATCCATACGGGCAACAACGACGCAATAGCCGCATAGCTAAATAAAATCAAGATCCATACCGCATTATCAGGTAAACCCATAATGGTTTCAGGTAACACAATAGGGAACATAGGGCCAAGATAGATCAACCCATACAAAGCACTGACCCCGATAATTGATACCCAGATCAAATTCATATTGTAGCGATAGATACACTGACCAATGATAAAGGCAACCACTAAGGCACCCCAAACTGGCAACACAGCAGATGGCGTCTTAATCATCATGTTAGCGATAGCCACGCCGAATACAGCATTGACCATCAGTAGTAATAAGAAGATAACAACCATCATCAAGCTGCGGACACGGGTGCCCATGACATTACCCGCAATAGAACCAATCGACTGGCCTCTATTGCGCATACTTGCCCAAATAGCTGACATATCATGTACACCAGCCATAAAAATAGTACCGAAAACCACCCAAAGGACGGCAGGTACCCAGCCCCAAATTACTGCAATTGCGGGGCCGATAATTGGCGCAGCCCCTGCCACCGATGTAAAATGATGCCCCCATAGTACATATTTATTAGTAGGAACATAGTCGATCCCATCTTTCATCGTATGTGCTGGGGTAGGACGACTGCTGTCCAATGCTAAGATTTTGGTGGCAATAAATTTTGAATAAAACACGTAACCGCAGAGCATGGCGGCAACGCCGAATAGTAGTACAATAGCACTATTCATCTTATCTCTCCCTAGACAAGTAGTCGGTAGCCTTATAAGTTCAAGCTTTTTGGATTAAAATATGGAAAATATGCTAAATTAGTGTGCGATGAGTGACTCAGCTCACCTGTCATTTGGGTAAATTTCAGCAATTCGCTAAATGTTACCAATCAACAAAGTCATATATTTTATAACTAAGGCATGTCACTAACTAGCGTCTGATGTGATGAGTCTTTGATTGTCATTTAGTATAAGATTGTCACTTTGTGCAAATAATAACCGATTTAACGATAAATGTAACGTCAGTAAAACATAAAAAACAACAAATAAAGGAAGTACAATGGCACATTATTTTGGATTCGTACCCTCGGACAAACTAAAAGATTTAATTAGCGAGGCCGAACAAGTCGTTGCTTCAAATGAAAATATAGAGTACTACCCTTATCGCGATGCCCTTACTCATCAGACAGCACGTGACCTTACCGACAACCTATTGATTGGTTTGGTAGAAATTATTCCAAATCCTGAGCGTCAAGCTTCTATGCGTAAAATCGTTGGTACGATTGAACGTGCAACGGACACTCTGCTGAATATCTTACTAGGTAAAGAAAATAATAAAGACGTATTGCCAAGTTTTAACTTTTTAAGAGATCATGCAACTTTTACAGACAATAAAGGTGTTAAACGTGTTGGCTTCAAGCTGTCAGAAACAGATGCTAAAACTATCGTTGAAGGCTTTGCTGCTATCACACCTGAACATGTAGATAGAACCAAGTTTAAAACAGCACTCGAAACCATGAACGAAGAAACATTGACCCATTTTGTTAGTCGCTATGCTGAGACTTTAAAACTCGGTATGATCAAGCGTAAATCAGTGCCAGTTGCCAAATCGGCAATTGATAAAGGCATGAGCATGGCACTGAATAAGCTATTACCAGACTTGCCTGACAGCTCATTAAATCGTTTGGCTAATTATTACCGTCCATTTATTATAGAAAAACCAGAATAACCCTAAAATTTGGAATAATTTTGTCTCAACAGTCATATGCTATTGGGAAATTTTTTTAAAATTTGCTAAAATAAGCGGCACTTTTTACCAAAGGCGCACCCGATGACCCAAATCAGTAACCAAGAAATTGAAAAAACATTACGCAACTCAGAGTGCCTTATCAGCAGTATCGAAGTAGCTGCTGCTTATGAGCGTTTGGCCGCTCAGCTAAATCTACACTATGCTGGTCTAAACCCAATCGTTATGGTCGTTATGAACGGCGGATTGATCCCAGCTGGTCAACTATTGACACACCTTACGTTCTATCATCGCATGCACTATATCCATGCAACCCGTTATCGTGATAACGAAGGTACTAACGATCTTGATTGGAAATTTAAGCCTGATGTTAGTATCGAAGGTGAACACGTATTGCTAATCGATGACATCTTTGACGAAGGTGTTACCTTGAAAGCAGTTGTTGAAGAGCTAAGTAAAGAAAAGCCTCTGTCACTTGAGTCTTGCGTTTTGCTTAATAAACAGCATGATCGCAAAGTTACTGATTTCAATGTAGACTTTGTGGGTATTGACGTTGCAGATCGCTATGTTTATGGTTGTGGTATGGATTTTCATGGTTACTTGCGTCATCTTCCAGGTATCTATGCCATCAAAGAAGATAAAGTTTAAGTATTAGATTTGATTTAACGAATCGTTAAGTCCTAAAAAAGCATCCAAATTGGATGCTTTTTTATTGGGTTGAATTATTATGCTAATAATAACCTGAGCGAATTATTAGAATTGTAATGCCAAACCAGTATGGCGTTCAGTCGGTGTTTGAACTGCTTTTTCTAGGGCATGTTTTGTACTATATATTGTTACCTGCTTCTTAGCACGAGTCACTGCCGTATAGATGAGCTCTTTACTCAGCAATCTTGCATGACTATTATCAAAAGTGATGGCAACATGATCAAATTCAGATCCTTGCGACTTATGAATCGTCATTGCATAAGCTGTGGCTATTACCTCTTCATTTAACAAATTGACAGCTATCCCTTGTGTCTTATTTTCAAAGAAAACTTCTAATTGGTTTTTTTCATCTGATGTTTGTAAACAGAAACCAATATCACCATTGAATAATCCAAGCTCATAATTATTTTGTAGCACCATAACAGGTCGACCATGAAACCATGTATTTTGACCTAATGGTAACTTTAACTCTGTAAGATGCCATTGAGTGAGATAGTTATTAATATAATGATCGCCCCACTCATCATTATGACCAGCAGTTAAGATTCTAAATTGATTAAATACGTCCATTAGCGAAGAAATAGTATTTTTAACTGACTCTGGCACGGATTTTTCTATTATATCTTCTAGTAAATTTTTAATTTTATTTACGTATGGCTGGTAACCATTCGAGATTTTTGAGATATTTTTTTCTTTGCTTAGGCTATTTTTTAGCTGGTTATTTAATATAGGTTCCGCTCGTAACGTATTAACGTATTGGAAATTTAAGGCATCGTCTTGTCTTAATAACTGCCAAATAGCTTGAAGATTTGTCTCTACTTTATTGATTTGAGTAGCAAGTTTACCGATACCTGACTCGGAGCTAAATCGGCGGCTCTCGGTTAGTTCTGCATGAATGGGTTGCAGTAGCGGAATGCGACAGAGATCAGCCAATACTGCTCCTGCATCGACGGCTGCTAACTGATTCGCATCTCCTAATAATATCAGTCTAGCACCTGGCTTTACTGCACTCACAAGATAGTTGGCCAACTCAACTCCGAGCATAGATGCTTCATCAACGATGATAATACTCTCACCCAGTGGGTTTTTAGCATCGTAACGTGGTCTACCTGTTCGACCAATACCTAGTAGACGATGGATGGTTTTTGCTTCTTGTAATTGCAGATCTACATTTGCGTCGTCTAAAGCCGCCTGCAGAGACTCTTGCATACGCTGGGCCGCCTTACCCGTTGGCGCTGCTAATGCTAGGCTAGCACTGTCCGTACTAAACTTAATATGTTCAGACTCATCTCCCCTATCCTCTGTCGCTTGCTGCAACGCGATGACTAACTGAGCAACGGTATAGGTTTTACCTGTCCCTGGGCCACCAGTAATGATACTAAATGCATTATTATTTGCCACATTGATAGCGGCTATCTGCTGGTCATTTAAGTTCTCAGGCATAACGATATCTAAAGGCACTATCTGCTGACTCAAAATATGATTGATATGCTTCGCTAAATTAAACTCTGCTTGCCATGTGCGGTGTAGCCAAAATGTGATTGTCGATTTTTTAGTTTTTTCACTTTCAGTTATCTGGAAAATAATTGGCTGTTTTTTTTTTCTTAGGCTATTTTGATAGTTATCAACATTAGTATTTGTATCAACATTAGCAAATAAAGCGTGCTCATAAATTGAATGAACGAAAGTACTTAAGTCGCTATTTTTTAAGCGCTGATATAATATAGTGATCGCGTCAAAACGTTTGATCAACGTCTCTTTTTCATGGTTACTAAGTACTAGCTGCGCCCACAGGTACTCTCGCTGACAAAATAGAGTATCTAATAATACAAATAGCGATGTCTCCGTTATCGTATCTATTTGCGTTTTTATCTGGGTATCAATCAGTGCAAAAACTGGTGTTGCTAATATCTCTAATAATTGCTGCTGCCATACATATAATGTGACGTCTTCTCCATTAATTTGACCTTGCATAGGAGCTTCATAATCGGCTGCATCAATGGTTAATACAGTATGCCCTTCTTCTAAATGAGCCGCTAAAATAACAAATAGAGCAGTAAATAAATCACTGTCTTCTGACTTACCGACTTTTTTGCTTTCATCATTTGTGTTTGCATCTGCTGCGTCATACGCTACATGTGTCTGTTGACGGCGTAGCAAAATATAATCACTCAGATTACTTGCCCAGCTCTCTTGTAGGCTAATGGCTGACTTACTTTTTTTATTATTACTCATCTTATACTGATCTCTTGGTTAATCTAATTAACTACTGTAATAACTTCTGGTTACATGATTGTTATATGAGATTTATTGATTAGGTAGGCCAAACAATGCATCTAAACCTTTGATAAAAGCGATGGGAATATCCCAAGTAACCAGTCCATAACAGCTACTATTACTCAAGTTGTCGTGATTAGACTGAACCTCATCTTGTGATATAGACGTAGTAGCTGCCTGAGCACTTGGGTCATACACACCGCGCAAAAACACATACTCTACGGCGCCTAAATACTTATCTTCGTTACCTACATAATCACTGATTCTCATCGCAAGGAACCGATGTAATGCTACTTGATAGATTGCTGCTTGTAACCAGTACCCTGCTTTGGACATTGCTTGCTTGAGTGTATTCTCATTATAATCGCTTAGGCTATTTCCTAAGAAGTTACTTTTATAATCGACCACATAATACTTGCCAGCATGCTCATACACTAAGTCAACCTCACCTCTTAGATAGCGATATAGATGTGCTTTGTTTTGTGGCACTAGAGTGACGTGCTTATCTATCTCATCAGGTAAATACTGTTGAAAAAGATTACTGATATCCTGTGCTTTAAAACTCTCTGACAGCCCCATATTGAACTCTAACTCGGCAAATCGTTTACCTTTATCAAGAGCAATCAAGGGTTGATTAGAAGCTAATAGTGGTACATGAAGCACTTCTTCGATCCAATTAATCAATGCCTCATGTTTTGTTGTGTCTATTGACTCAAGTTTGAATCCATCGCGATTTTTTGGTGTCTTACTTTGTGATCTACGATCCTGTTGTTCCGCACTACTATATATGAGCGGCAACTGATAACTATTAATCGCTCTATCAATTACCTGAGACCACTGTGCTTTGTTGGCGAAATCTATTTGTTCAAATATCTCATGCAAAAATGTACCAGCATTGGCACCTTTTACAAAAGTAAAGCGGATATCATCTTCTGGCTTGAGACTGAGTTCATCATCTTGTTCGAGAGATTCGTCGTTATCAAGTGAAGATATATTCGAAACTGAAGACGCTGTCATATCAATATTTATCGCATCATCAATACGCTCATCTACTATCGCCATTGCTTGTGTAGATTCATCTAGCTGACGCGCCAAAGCGGTAAAGCTGGTCTTGGCCCAACCATAAAAATAATTGGTTTTCATCACCTCTGCAAATGGCGCGTATTCAATAGCCTCTGTCGTGGGCTTATAAGTACCTGACTTGGCTTCGGTTAGCTGAACATTGTCATTTATACCTGCTGAGTTAGCACCATTGTTTACGTAATTATTGTCATAAAACTCATTAACTTTATGACCTCTGAGCATACCTACGATACCTTTGAGCCTATCAGGTAGTTCAAACTTTGCCTCTGCAGATTCAAACCAATAAAATACTGGCTTTAGCTCAAATCCTGTCTTGTTACTCGGATCTCGCAGCACAACATAAAGCTGCTCACTGGCCCGAGTAAATGCTACATAACCAAGCCGCCTTATCTCATCAAAACCTTCCTGTGTCTCGATATCAGTATAATAGCCCTCATCCGTAGCAGAGCCTTGCAGTGGTGAGAAGCGGCGCTGATTTCCCATTGATTGACTGTCTATCGACTGCTGTACTAGCGCTGAAGGCGCTTGTTGCGCGTTATATAAATACAGGCCATAGTCTTCTTTATTGCCAGACTTCCTACTGGCATCGCCCATCCCCAATACATAGACAATAGGAAACTCAAGCCCTTTTGACTTATGAATGGTCATTAGTTGCACGCCAGACTCTGTCGGCAGTGGATATTGCTTAGCCCAATCACTGTTGGGCGCTGTATCTATCTGCTGCCTGAACCAAGCCAGCAACTCATACTCGCCCATACCTAAACCGTATTGCGCCAAGATGTCCATCACATGACGCAAGTCCATAATATGACGGTCACCTTCTGGATGCGCAGCTAAGGCTTGCCAAACGCCTTGCGGCTGTACGGGGCTTTTATCTAGTAAATAATGCAGCGCCGACAATATGCCAAAGTGTTGCCAACGCTGTGCACCTTCTTTTAGATAGGTAATAAAGTCTTGATAGCTCTTTTTATTGTCAGTAGCGTCGTTAGCTGAGAGGCCTTTCGAGTTAGAACTGTTTGAATGGGCGCTTGGTGCACTGCTACCTTCGGTAATGCCTGACTCATGGTCTGTCATCATGGCTTTGATGTTTTTGATACTCAGTCCATATAGGTGGCTGGTCAATACCCGATTAATCATGTCATGACGATACGGGTATAACATAGCACTCAGCAATGCTGCCACATCTTCTGCCATAATAGTCTCAAAGATGCTGACATCACTGGTGGTCAAGGTCGGCACATTAAGTTTTACTAGCTCATCTTCAACTCGTTTCAAATCCTTTTTGGCACGTGCCAGTACCCCAATATCACTGGGCTGAATAGGCTTGCCTTTAAGCGTCTGGCTACTAGCAAGCAAAGTGGCTATATGGCGAGCTGTGATTTCATGCTCATCGTAATCAAACTCTTTTTCCTTGTCATAAGGCAAGTGCAATAAGCTCACTGGCTGAGCAGAGAGCACCTCTGTCACCAGTACATCATCCAAACTATTTGACGCATTAAACCAAGACAGCTCATATTCCGGTTTTGCTGCTGTGATATGTTGATAATGAATCCCAGTACCTAGCTGAGACAGCTTATTCTCAGCAGTTGTTGCATTAGCCATACCAAACCAACAGTTCAATGCGTTAATCACACCCGCATTTGAACGGCGGTTGATATCAAGCGTCCAAAGCGCGCTTTTATCAAACTGGGCTTTCATGTAGTTATAATTGGCCACATCGCCACCGCGAAACCCATAAATAGCCTGCTTAGGATCACCAACCAATAGTAGAAACTCATGATTGGTTTTCTTAGTAGTGGCCTGCTTATCACCATCCGACTGTTTGCGTTTGTTCTTTGGCAAATAAATGCTTTCAATCATAATGGCTTGCTCACCATTGATATCTTGCGACTCATCAATCAATGCCACAGGGTAATGATGGCGAATATAACGAGCCAGCTTATCTCCTTGACGACCAGTTAATGCTTGGTTTAAACGTACCATTTGCAAACTAAATGTTGTCTCGCCACGCTCTTCTAAAATAACTGGCAGCCTGTTACGCACAGCCAGCACAATATGACGGTTCAAATTGGCTAATACCAACAAAATATGCTGATTCAAACTGTCAAGCATGTCTAAGATAGCCATTAATTTACTAATGGTCTCTAGCTCAAAAAGTGTCTGATGTTCCTTTTCTTTATTCTTATTAAAGTTCTTAATTTTGCCATCTTCATTGGGGTATCTGGCATCCTGCAATGATGTCAAAATCTTATTTTCGCTCTCATTTAAATAGCTGTTAAAGGTCAGCTGATACTGCGATATCTTTCGATGTACATCGATAATGGCATTAAACTGTTTGATTAGATTAGAGCCACCACGGAATCCTTGAGACTTTCTATAATCAGGATTCAAATAAGGCTGGATATCTGCTAAATCTAACTGAGAAAACTCATTGATTAGCTTTTCGTATGCCTCAAAATCAAAGCTTTTCTCATGCCTTATCTCATCAATCGGCGCAGAAATAAAGTTAAGCGAGCGCGTCACATATTTCTTATGATCGTCCACTGCAGACAGCTTGCCTTGCTGATCCATTAGGGCGTAGAGTTTAGGCTGCTCATAATACAGACGACTCTGAAACTGACGCAGCTCATCATGGATAATGCTATCGGTGACCTGCTCAATACTGCTGTCTTCAATAATGCCCATGCCTTGCTGGTGACCAGTCTCGCTACTGTATTCTGTCAACCATTTTTGTGCCAAGCTATCGAGTGTACCTACAAATAGCTTATCTAGGGTAGTTAGTACCAGTGCCGTACGTCTGATAGCTTCTGCCATAGGGTAACTGTATACGTGATCTAGCAAATAACCGACGAGATGCAAGTTAATAGGATCTTGCATCATGCTATCTAAGCGTACATATTTGGCCTGATTAACCAGCCAGACCTCACGGTCTTTTTTTGCTTGTTTACGTTTCTCAGCCGCCACTTGCTTATCAGTAGCAAGGTCTTGATTTAACTCGTCAATGCCCGTTTCAACATTTGCGTCTGAATCACCGTCTGTTTGTATATACTCAGCATCATTTTCAGGCATGACTTGCAGTACGTTAGGGTACAGGCTCTCTTTATTGT
This sequence comes from Psychrobacter sp. AOP7-B1-25, assembly GCF_052376195.1. NCBI lineage: Bacteria > Pseudomonadati > Pseudomonadota > Gammaproteobacteria > Moraxellales > Moraxellaceae > Psychrobacter > Psychrobacter sp. AOP7-B1-25. Next base: position 108,439 of record NZ_JBQSVK010000004.1, on the reverse strand, counting down.
TAGTATCAGCACTTAAGCTATTGACCCATTGTAGTAACTGATAAAAATCTACCAAACGGTCGTGGATACGCTGACGCATCTCGGCAGCGGCCGCTCGAGTAAAGGTTGTGGCGATTATTTGCTCTGGTGCACGTCGCGCTTCAATCAGTAGGCGCAGTACAATACCCGTCAGCGTCCAAGTCTTACCAGTGCCAGCTGAAGCTTCAATTAAGTGCTTGCCAGTTAGATCGACGTCAACTGCCGGTATGACATCAGCTTTATGTTTAGGCTCAGCAGACACAGGCAGCTCATCTGAATATTCATCAAATAAGTTCGGTTGTGTAGATGAGTCAATAATATTGGTAGGGTCTGTCATATGGGCGCATACTTTTAATTATTATCTATTAGAGCAAGAGAGCAAAAATACTATTCTGAACTATTGGCCATCTAAGTTAGCTAACGCATCAAACATCGGCGCGTATAGTGGCTGGGCTAATGTAGTCAACGCCGCTGATAACGCCTTAAACGCATCTTGGTCACGTAGCACATATTGCCAAATGGCATGCTGCGAGCAAGTATCGTATACCGTGTCTGAGTTATAGTTAGGTCTTAACCAGTCTGAGAAGTCGGCACGTTTTGGCCAGTAGCGATTGCCGTCACCTGCTTCAGCTGCTAGGTACTTATCAAGGTAATTCAGTGCATATTCTGGCAGTAACGTGATAGGAACTTGACTCGTTAACTTGCCAAAAACAGCCCATTTTATCAGTTCAATTACTGCGTCTTCATAGACAATTGGGCTTAGTTTAAATGCGATTATATCTTTATAGTTACCAACTTGTGAGCTGACCTTATTAAAGCGCCAAATACTCATACCGTCATTTAATGCCATTTGTTCGGCAGTTGTATGTCTGGCCACTTGCCAATACAAATGTGACAACCAAAACTTAAGTAAATGCCTAGGACTGGCAGAATTGGGCAAGATATTTAACCACTGCTTAGGTGATTGCTTAGCATAAGGCACGTCTGGCTTAATATGAGAGTGGCTGCTGTACGTATCTATCGGTATGGATGTCGGTACTGAGCCCTTTATTTTAATGACTTTTGGCAATAGCTTGAGCAGCACTTCTATATCTGTTTGGTCTTTTGAATCGCTATTAGTACTATTTAGTATATTTTTTAGCTCTATTTGAACAGGGTGCTCGGCAGTTGGCATCAATAGCTGCAATACTCTAGCGCTATCTGCTTCACTCTCGTCAAGAATATTACTTTCATCAAAGCCATTAGCAATTAATTGTTCTTTGAACTCTACGCATTGCTGTTGCAATTTTTGTTGTTGATTGGGTAATGTGGTTTGGCGAGCGACACCAGCTGGCATAATTTTTTGATACATCAAAATTGGAGTCGCAGTTCCAGCCACTGTATTAGAATCATTACTCTTACCTTCATCAGTAACCAATTGTTTAATCAAATGATCTTTGATTTGATAGCTGGTTAGGTTATCTAAAAATAGCGGCTCTTGGTGTGACAATGCTTCTTCACCTTGCACTACATGCACCTTTTGAGACCGTAAGAACGCTTTGGCAGGATGGCGCACTTGGTAAACCAATGCCCCTTCAATATCTATTTCCCCAATATCAAATACGCTATCAGATAATGCTTGGATGAGCGATTCTGTCATGCTATTGACATCGCTAGCATCAGCAGCCGTATCTAGTGCCAACAGATCAACCAATGTAGACAAAGTATGACTATCTACTTGGCCTAACTGTCCCAAGCCTTGACCAAGCACCTGCGCGATTGATTCATACTGTGCTTTTGTGGGCAGGCCAACCAGCTCCTTGTACTCACTAGACACTCTACCTTTTAATGTATCAAAAACTGCTTGCCAAATCGGTGCAGGCGGAAACTGCTTTTTCTGAGCCAGCTTAGTTTTACGCATGGCCATATTTAACAAAGCGTCTAACTCATCAATCATATCAACTGGGTTGGTATCCTGAGCACTAATATCAACGTTATCATTGTTAATAAGAGACGCTTGCTCAGAAACATCATCACTTTCAATTTCTGCCTCAAACAGACTCTCATGAAAAGGTAATGCAGGATGCTCAGTCACTAGCCACTGCTTAATTAATTTAGGCAGATAGCGCTTGAGACTCTCGGTGGTTGGATCAATACTCTCGGGCAATGCTGCTAACTCTTCAAGCGAGTTCACCTGCCATTGCACCTCTCCTTGCAGGAACTGCAACAGCTCACTCACAGGATTGGCTGGCAGATGCTCATGAGTGTCCGTCAAGCTTTGGCCGTTATAAAACATCCAGCAAGCACTACGCGCACACAGCAGCGCATCTAAAAATGCGCCATTATCATCATCTTCACTCACTCTATCACCGCGTCGGGCATTGGTCGCTTTCATCAAATCATAGCGGTTATCACGATCACGCGCAGGGAACTCTGATAGATCCATATTAAGCATCACTACCAACTCAAACGGCACATTTCTTAATGCACCGAATCGACCAAAGGTGATTACCCCAGTGGGCTCGGCACTGACCTGCTGACTCTCAAGCTCCGCTTCAATACTGTCTAGCATAAAGCTCAATTTGAGCGGTAGTTGCTCTACACCTGCCAGCCTCTGCTCTACTTCTCTATTGTCGATAGCACCACTAGAATACTGTCTATAATGACGATTGGCTCGTAGGCTTGATTTAAAACCATTCATCGCGTTATAGATGGCGCGCATGGTACGCGTTTGATCTACATCGCCAAAATAGCGATGGATAACTTGTGTCTCAATTTGATCGAGCCAATCTTCCGCCTTCATTTTTTGTGTATGGTCATCACGACGTGCCACCAAACCGGTATAAATGCGGCAAAGTGCTTCCACAATTAGCGCATCATTTAGGCTAACTTGTGGCAATGGCAAGGTCATTTCTGGTAATGCCGTACTTGGCCATTCATCGGCATTTAGAGCATATAAGCAGTTGCTTAGTTCAGCCTCTGGCATGATCAAACCTAGGGTTAGTCTGTCTAGTGCCTGTGCAAAACTAAAGCGATAGTCGTAATCATTATTGTCCAACGTTTGCTTAAGATGCAGCTCGTCAAAACCACGGATAAAACCTGCCTCCACCAACAAATCACAACCACGGCTCATTTGCTCATGAGTTAGTCCAAAGCTTTCAAATAAAGGCGGTAGCATCAACCAGTCTAATACTTCAGCCGCTTCAAAACGAGCGCTATGACTACCCAATAGTTTGTAAAAACCAATAATCGCTTCCCATAACTGGCGAATGTCCGCATCGACAACACCCGTCACCTTGGCAGGCAAAGTCAAACCATCCTGACCTTTACCATTGACAAAGATAGAGCCAATCAGAGCATGATGACGCTCAACATCCGGTAGCAAGACCACAATATCAGAGATATGACGCTTTTTTTCACCTGCTTTGATAGGCTCATTTAGCCAACGGCCAATCATGATACGCAGCACTTCAAGCTGGCGCTGCAAGCTATGACATGAATGAATGCTTAGGCTATTATCTTGTGAGGAGATTGCCCAAAAACGGTCTTTCTCAAAGCGCTTATTCTCTAACGCTTCATCTTCATACCAAGCCGTTTCTTGCTTCTCTTCATCAAAGCTTAGCTCTACTTGTTGACTTACCGCTTGTGAGACTGTAGCAGCCGTTGCTTGCTGGGTAGATTGCTCATCAAGCATCAACACATCATTTTGCAAACGCCTTAATAAGCTTGGACTATTTTGAGTGTTGCTATCATCAATATATTCAGCAGAAAATTCATCATCAAAACCAACGCTCAGCGTATCATCAAAATTATCTTGCCATTCAACCAGCGAATCATCGTACTGCTCATTACCTGATAAGTTGGCAAGCATCGCAAACGCATCACGCGACTGCTTACCCAGACGTGACAACAAACTGTGACCATAATCACGTAAAAACACACTCTCAGGATTGATAATCTGCTGGCGCTGTAGCCAAGATTTATCAACGATATCGGCCCAAAACAGCTTTGATGGGTTGTAATGCAATAACGTGATATCCATGTATTTTGACAAACTCTGCAAAAAATCAAGCTCAGTCTGTGGCAGCTGTTGAATGGTAAATATACGCAGTACTTTAGGTAACTGGTCACGCTCATTGGCCTTGTTGTCTTTTAAGGCTGACCAAAACGCACGCTCCAGTGCTACACGATGTAAGTGAACATCGGCAAATAAATGCGACCACAAAAATCGTTGGGCACCTTCTAACTCAACATAATGCTCAACCAACCACTCAGGCGTGCCGCGCGCGTATTTATCAAAGCGTAGGGATAAGGCATCTTTATCCGCTATCAACTCATCTACATTCAGCGGCTTGTTGTGCGACCATAATGCTAGCCAATCCTCACGGTGGGTCAAGTAACGGTTAAATACTCTCGCCAAATCACTTGCCAGCTGCCAAATACGCGCATCTTGTTGCGCCTTATCCTGTCGCATACTGTCTTGTTGTAAGCTGTCTTGCTGAGCAATTGCCTGCGGATCATCAATCAAAGACGCAAGTAGTGGATGAACTGGATGCTTTTCATCTGCAACGATCGACTCCTGATAATAAGTCAAATACCCAAACAATCGCCACTGCATCACTGTCGGTGATAACACCGCCACTTCGGGTACATTTAGCGTTGTCGCTTCAGAATTTTGCGCCAGTAAGTACGCATTATGGCGGGTCAATACATCTTGCATCAGCGTCCATTGATACTGACCCCAAAATTTAGTACGCACCAAGGTACTAATACCAGCACGGCTAGCAATGGTTTTATCCAACCAGTCGCCCAATACCATGGACGGTACAATGACAATAAAAGGCTCAAAAACAGGCTGATCCTTGGACTGGTATTGTACAAGCAATTGATCAACGAGGTTTTCGGTACGGTGCGACTGAATAATAGTGAACATAGACAATAATCTGATTGGAATAAAGGTTAGATACTAGGACTGATAAAAAAGGCTTCACTTATAGATGGGATGTCTGTATCCAATGTCAAAAACGCTATAAAACGTCCAGACAAAACAAAAATCGATACTCATGAATCCATGTTTGGTGGTCGTTACGATGATGCATTTCTGCTAGCATGAACGCCATAAATAAAAACAACTATAGTAGCAAATTCTACGTATTTACTGATAACGTTGACATGCCAAATTTGCTATCAGTGTGCCATCGATGGTTATCGTTTACTAGTGTAGATACCGATATTACAATAAGCTTGCGACATTTAGTGTCGTTTTATACTATCACTCATATATACTATGAAATAATTTTCATTACGGTTTTTGAATTGACCTTTACAACCTGTATCTAAATAACACTTTCTATTGACGGAATTACTTAATACTATGCCATTGCGTCCCATTGATGCTGTTTTTGTCCATTCAAAACAACGTTTATACGTCGTGTATTATCGCGGTGAGTTGTGGCAACTGCCACGTATGAAGATAGATGACAGGTCATGGCAGAATAGACGACCTTATAAGGATGACAGCAGCTCACTTTATTTGAGCATCCATCAAGCTATTAGCGACCCTGTACTTGCGCAGAAGTTGAGAACGCTAGATCTACCTGTAGCGATACGTGGTAGCACGCTGCCACGTTTTGAAGCATGGTGGGAGGCACATGGTTTTAAATGGTTAAAAGACAGACTATTAGCAGGTGAATCGCCGTTAGCAGCGCAACAAACTACTGCGTCTGCTAAGGTATTAAATGCCCAACCTAACTCTGTAATAAATCATCAAACCAATAGCTATGCTGAGAAAGATAATGAAGAACGAGTATCGATCCCTTCTGCAGACACAGATATCTTCGCCCATATGCTGGCAGAATTAACCGATGAAGTACTAGAACAAAAGTTTTGAAAACTAGATAACACTCTGTATGTAAACTTTGCCATAAATCAACTAATAAAAGAGCAGTAATATATGAAAGATTACAAACTACTGCTGGCTGGGCTAGTCTTGCTGCTGCTCACAATTTTTATCACGGTCTGCATTTGGCTATGGACCAATAATCGCAAAAACACAGACCCATTGCCCATTATGGCAAATGGAAGTGAACCAAATTCTAGTACGAAGGGTAATGAACCAAGAGAGATTGCTGACAGTGTGCTATATATTCGAGCAGAGGAGAAATTACAGATACCTCTGGATGATGTCATTGTGAGCTTTGAGGCTCGTTATCCGCATGTGCAGGTTTTAGCGAGCTATGTACCTTCTAACGACATTCTCACAGTATCAATCGGTAACCATAACGAAGACAAAAACTCTAATTTTGTTTTTAATACAGATTTGATTATTACCAATGACGATAGCCTGTCTACAGAGCGAATATCACTCCTACAGTCAGAATTGCAACATGCTCAAGATAGAAGACGTCAGAGTCAGACAAACATTGAAGGTGCTGGCATAAACGATACCTCTAACAAGAGTAATGACACCAATACACACAATGAAGATAAAAAGATACAAACTCTAAATCCCTTCAAATATGCTCTAAAAGATGGACAAGCTCTTGAAGGTGTTATTTTGACAGACGATACGACTGCTATTAGCTTCCGTAGCTTTTTGCTGTCGAGCACAGGTCAAGATATATTAAAAAAGTATGATTATGAAAATATCAGTGGTTATAGGAACAGTGTAAATGACTTATTTAAACCAACCTCACAGGCAAAAAATGCGTCAGGTGATCATGCTGTAGATGTCACTGACGCGCTTAGCAATGGTGAATAAGGATAAATTGTCTTTATTTATCTTTTGTTGATTGCTTTTATGACTGCTTTTTCCTACAATGTCACTCCATAATGCGCCTATAGCTCAACAGGATAGAGCAGTTGCCTCCTAAGCGATCGATCCGAGTTCGAGTCTTGGTGGGCGCACCAATCATGGTATTTAGACATAACCTCGCGTTACCTCAAGCCCTTCAAACACCTATCATATCTAGTAGTTAGTCTTTATTAAACACTTGTCATTACCTACTAGCACCTATATAAAGTTGTTAAATGATCTGTGAAGATTATTGGGCCTATAATCATAAAATCAGCTATGTAGATTATGTGCGTATGCTCTGTCAAAAATGCCATATTAGATCGCAAACATTATTTGAAACTGTAAGCCAATGCTATGCTTGCTTAGATGATGTTTGCTGTGAATATTCTGGGAGCGCCTGTCCAATTGAAGTACCTGCTGATATTGACTATATGCGGGCAAAAGAGAGTTGGTTTTGTGCAGTATGTGAGTATGCTATGTGGAGAAGTGACTTTATGAAAAAATAAATAATCAAAGCTACTTTCAGCTAAAAATTGATGTTTTTATCTGACCTAATCAACCCCCTCTCACTTAAAACACTAACTCTACTCGTATTCATGACGATTTAGTTTTCGTTAACTTTATTCCAGATAGTATGCGAGTAAGTCACTAGGTATCTATCGGTCAGATTTTCATTATCGAATAGCTCATTCAATCTTGCGGCTATTTTTAATAGTCAGTCCTCTTGTTTATCCTTAGCATTATCAGCTCCACCGTTATCAGTATTTAGCGGATAGAAACTACCCTCCTACAGCTTTAAATCCTGTTGACGTAGCTTAGAAAAGCGGTATCGAGCCTCTCACGTAGCATAGGGTGTAAGTGGAGAGCATAAAGACTCAGCTCCTCTATATCCTTACTATCGTAATCGATAATCTACGACATAAATTCATACTAACGGGTTTAATCATAGTGATCTTGCACTAATTCGCTTCGGCGCATTAGCCGCCCTTTTAGTATTTATCATTGTGTTTATTAGTCTTTGAACAGCTAGCTAGTTCTAAAGCTTACTGACGATTACGCTTTTGGTAAAATTATTTTATGGATTAAGTAGTAATTTTTTAGATGCTTATAGTCTTGTTAACGAGGGTTTAAGGTTATTAGCGTAATAAATAAACATCGATAATGATTAGATATAGGTAGTAGAAAAAAGATGCTAACGATATATACGGCATATTGTTAGTACCCTTTTTGGGTTCGGAAATTTACTCAGGCGAGTTTGTAAAAATTGAGGTTTGATACCTGTTTTGCTTAAAAGGCTGTATGCTAAATCCAGTAAAACCAAAAGATAATAATGAAGCATTTATATCCTGAACCGCCGTTACAGTATTAGTTGGTATCTGCGAAAGATCGTCTATCTCTTGCTCTATACCTTCGATTATTGATTTTGCAGTTTTAATCTGCTGTGTAATACCCGTTATAGCTTTAACTAGATTACTTTTTTTGGAGTGATCCCTGCCGTCAAATCCGTATAATTAAACTTGGGAGGTTTTAGTCACGTAATCTGATGATAATAATCATTCAAAACATGCATATTAGTATCCGATGTTTTCGATCTAAATTGATGCAAAATATTAAAAGCCTTTCAAGCATGATTATGGATAACTAGAATGTTCTTACTTGACACTAGAAGCTTTTGATTTTATTTTAATATTATTCACTATATTACGTACAACAGTTAATAATATTCATGTTATTAAAAAATATATTGTAAGCCAAAGATTTTTATTTCAAAGTACTTAGAATCTCGATACCTCCTCAAGATATAAAAATAATCCACCATCCTAAAAATACAAAAAAGCCTTTCAAGCTTTATAATTGATATCTTGAAAGGTTTTGAAAACCGTGAATTTTACCTAGGTGAGAGCTTTCAAATCAAAGCTTATAATGGTTTCTAAGTAAAAAATACGACATTAAGGAACAACTACAGCAGGACTAAGTTCGGAAGTTGCACCTAGGTGATTAGTTAATGTAGCTGTCACTGTTGCTACGCCAGTTATAGGCTTCCAAGACACCTTTGCTTTTCCTCTAGCATTAGTTGCTACCATTTTTGATCCAAGATACTGTTCGGCCTCTTGAAAACCTACTCGACTATTAGCAAAAAATTCTAGCTGATAACGCTGGTTTGGTTGTGCCTTAATCTCTGCCACAATTTCCCCTTTACTTACACTTAAGTTCGGTGTTTGAATTGCTTGATTGGGAATACTGTTACAATTATCCTTATCTGACTTAGCACAAGTTTTTTGAAGATTCGCATCTTCAATTACTACACCCCCACCACGAGACCCAATAAAATCAGCATGCTCCAGTCCAGGAACCTCAAAAATAATTGCGCCTAAATGTTGGTTCAGTACACAAGAACCACCCGCTTCGCAACGTTTAATATCCTTACTATTGTTCCAAATTAAATTTTTAGTTAAGGTAGTACGTGCGCTACTATCTTTCTCTGAGCGTATTGCTATACCTATACGGTTACCATGCACTTTATTACTATCAATAATATTACCATTACCCGATAAATTGAAACCAATTGAATTGTTGGTTAGTTCATTATATGCGATGTAATTACGTTTTCCCCAGTTAACTTGTAACCCATCAGAATAATTTTCAAACTTATTACCAACTACAGTGTTATCGTTGCCCCACAAAATCTCAACACCTTGCGAAGGCTCTGGATTAGATTTAGTGGAAGTAAAAATATTGTTTGCCACAAGATTAAACGCCGCACCACGTGTAAGCTCCAAACCGTCACCGTTATCGATAAACAAGTTATCCAACACTTTATTGTTATTAGTTGTCGTTGAAGTTGGATTACCTTGACCATCATCACCAGTAAGCATAACACCAGAACCACCATAATTATTACTTATGCGATTGTGTTGAATTAGATTGTTACTTGAACGATTAATTAGCACACCAATACAGAAACGATGGATATCTAAACCTTTTAACGTCACCTCATCAACATCTTGTATAACCAATCCTGGTAATGTTGTAGTACGTACATTTGTTCCATATTGTTTAGGATTAGCTCCCGGACACGCTTTCGCGCCTTCGCCCTTGATATATTGCGAACCATCAATTGCAATATACTCTCCTGTTTTAGCCCACTCCGTTCCAACAATTTTCACTGAGGATGTTATTGGTGGCAATGGTTTACTAGCTTTAATTATATAAGGTGCTCTACCAACAGCTTGGATTAAGATCTCATTTCCTTGTGTGTTGTTAGTATTAGACTGTTCAATTGCCCAGCGTAGTGTTCCTTGTGAATTATCATCAGCATAATTATTAACTATATATGTATCAGCGTGCACAAGACTGCTACAACTTAAAGCAATCATACCTAATACTGGAATAACATTCTTCATTTCTATTTCCTTATCAATAAATTATTACTTCTTAATGGCTTTAAGTTTATCCACCTAACTCAAGTAATCCAAAAAACTTTTCACACTCATATTTATATAGGTATAAGTCTAAAATTATATTTTTTTATTAAATGGAACTCACAACATTACAAATAGCCGCTAAATATTGCCAGTATCCGCATCAACAATAATTTCTAACAGATAACAGCCCGATGCATTGACCGCTTTATGGATTGCTTCGGGCAGATTTTCATGCTCTTTGATACGGGCACCTTCACACCCCATACTATTGGCCAATTGCACAAAATCGATATTGGGCAAATCAAGCCCTGGTACAGCCTGACTCCTCATAATTTTGCCAAAAGAATGCATGGCACCATACCCAAAATTGTTTAGCACAATAAATGTCACCGGCAAATTCAACTGCGCGGCCGTCCAAACAGCTTGAATGGAATACATAGAAGAACCATCACCAATTAAACATACAACCCGTTTATTGGTGGATAATGCGACTCCTACTGATGCTGGTAGTGCATAGCCAAGACCGCCACTGGACATCGTAAAAAAGCCTTGCGCTTGTGTAATGGGCAAAAAACGTTGAATGACAGACCGGTGAGAAGGCGCTTCTTCGACGATGATAGAGTCAGATGGTCGTGCATGCGATAGCAGATCAATGGCATATTCCACTGGAATAGGGGTCGCTCCAGTTACCTTAGGCGCAGCAGGACGCAAGGGCATGACAAATTTGTCACTCTGAGAGTTGGATAGAGGAAGGATTTTATCCAACATGGCACTAATACTGTGATTGATTGAACCAAATAAAGTGGTGGTTGCCGATGCAAATGCCGCATATTTTGGGTCGTCGGTAATTTGATATATTTTGACTGCTGAATCAAATATCGTCACATCTCCTGCAATGTGTAGCGTAAACACAGGGGCGCCAATCACTAGAACTACATCATACCCAGACAATTTTTCTGACAGCTGCTCAGGAAGCGCAGGCAAAAACCCTGCAAACTGAGGATGATCTTCTGGAAAACTGGCTCGACTCGAATACGGTGCTGCCCAAACGTGTGCTTGTAGCCGCTCAACCAGTTTAACAGCATTATCAAATGCGCCCTGCCTATCGACATCTGCACCAACAACTATAGCTAAATTTTGACTGTTTTTGAGTACCTCCAAGAGCTGATTAATAGCTTCGGGCGTTGGTATTGTACCCTCAATCACTTTTGAGTAGTGAGGCATACAGGTCGTTTTATCCCAATCATCAGAAGGTATCGATACAAAGGTTGGACCACGTGGATGCTGCATCGCAATATGGTACGCTTGAGCGATTGCCAATGGCACATCCTCAGGACGCGCAGGCTCGATGCTCCATTTAACATACGGTTTTGGAAAGTCGGCAGCGTGATCTGCGCCAAGATAAGGTGCAAATGGTAAAATGCTACGAGATTGCTGGCCTGCCGTTATGACCAAAGGTGTGTGATTTCGATATGCTGTGAATATATTTCCTAAGGCATGGCCAACCCCTACTGCTGAGTGCAGATTGATAAAAGCAGCATTACCAGATGCTTGAGCATAGCCATCCGCCATCGCCACAACAGATGATTCTTGTAAAGCCAATATATATTCAAAATCTTCAGGAAAGTTATTCAAGAAATTAAGCTCAGTAGAGCCGGGATTACCAAATACTGTCGTCATATTAAGTTCACGCATCAAACGAAACGTCACTTGTTGTACAGTATCTGTATGCTGGATAGAAGACATAAAAGACATCCTTGTCACTAATTACTTATTGCTTATTGCTAAGCGTTGATTGTCAAAATTGTTAATACTAAGGCCTGTTGAATATTTGACTGCTTTACAGACCTTACTATCGGAGCAAGTGACCTAGCTATTAAGACTGACAAGCGGCACTGGCTTTTATAGTTTTTTGATAAGCTGTTTGAGCGTCCAAACCCTGCTTGGCAAGATCTGTTAAATATTTTTGTGTGCCTGCTTCTAAGGGCTTTTTCCATTCAGGATTTTCTAGTGGATTGGGGATATCTATGATTGAGTCACCCTTAGCTTTGGCTTCAGCCATATATCTTGCGTCATCTTCATCGAACACCTTGCCCGCTATTTTGGCCATCGCCGCACCCGAATTATTATCGATAATTTTTTTAAGATCATCTGGCAAGCTTTCATATTTATCTTTATTCATGGTCACAACAATCGGTGAGCTATAAAATGGGATATTCGTATGAGTGTTGGTTATCTCTGTCAACTTAAAGGAACCCATAGCATCCCAAGGTAAGCTTATGCCGTCCAATACACCGCGCTGCAAAGAGGTATAAAGATCGGTCACTGGCAACCCCACTGGCGTGCCACCTGCTGCGTCAATGATATTGCCCGTTATTGCTGAAGGACCTCGAATACGCATTCCGGCTAAGTCATCTGGTGTGCGAATCGGCTTGTCTACCGTGTGAAAACCGCCAGGGCCCGTTCCCATCATGAACAACACATGAGTGTCTTCGTACTCACTTGCAATCACACCATCGTCATATAGATTATGGAGCATACAGTTTAGTTGTGTTGCCGAGTTTGAAAGCCCTGGTAGCTCAGTAATTTGAGTCAATGGAAAGCGGCCATTGGTATAGCCTTGAAGCGTAGACCCAATATCGACCACACCACTGGCAACTGCATCATAGGTTGCGTTTGGTTTGCTGAGTGTTGCAGAAGGGAATATCTCGATCTGAATCCTACCTTGTGAGTCTTCCTCTACTTTTTTTGCCCAGTATTCAAATATTCCTGTATTTGTGGTCGATGTAGCAGGCCAAAAATGTGAGAAACGCAGAGTGGTGACTTCTTGAGCATTTTGAGTGGTGCTGTCATCTGATGATGAACAAGCCGTCATACCCACTAGAGCCGCCAACATTAAGCTAACTGAAAAGGTTTTACTCATCATGAATTCCTTTTTTTGATGGTAGACAATTATTGTGATAGATAAATGGGCATAGCTTCCAATCTATGCCGCTTTCATATACCTGAGTAATTAGTAATAAGAACCTTAATACCTACATTCTTAAGTTCAAAATCACTTATTGATAAACAATTATTAAAAATCACTAAACAGGATATGGACGCTGTTCAGTTTGTACCGATACCCATTGATAAGTCGTGAACTCATCGAAGGTAATGTGACGACCAAAGCGACCCACCCCGGATGCTTTTTCACCCCCAAAGGCAACGCGCGGCTCATCGTTGACACTTTGATCATTAATGTGAACCATACCTGTGCGCCACCCAGCTGCAAACTTTTGTGCTCGGGAGATATCTGCAGAATGCACAGCACCGCTCAATCCAGCATTGGTGTCGTTTGCTAAGCGTAAGGCATCAGCATCGCCTTTATGTGAAATCAACGTAACCACAGGACCAAACATTTCTGTACGTGCAGAATAGACGTCGTTACTGCCCTTTAGGACATATGGATAAACGAGCGCACCGTCACGCTTACCTTCAAGAATTATCTCAGCACCTTCTTGCACTGCTTGTTGTACAGCCTGCTCCACCCGCACAGCTTCGCGCTCATCAATCAAAGGCCCCACCAACACATCAGGTCTTGATGGATCACCAACGTTCAGTCCTTTTGTATATTCGACAAACTTTTCTGCAAACGCATCAAAGATAGACTCATGAACAATGACACGGTTCACTGACATACAAATCTGGCCACTGTGTAAAAACCGACCAAAGACCGCTGAACGTGCCGCATAATCAATATCGGCGTCGTCTAACACTACAAACGCATTATTGCCGCCAAGCTCTAAAATAGAACGCTTAATTTCGCGGCCTATCATCTCTCCTATGCGCTGACCAACCTCAGTAGAGCCGGTGAATGAAATGACATGAGGAATAGGATGTGTATATAGCGAATCACCAATCTCAGAGGTTTTGGGTACAACAACTGATAACATACCTGGCGGTAGACCTGCCTCCTCAAAGATTTTGGCGAGTAAAATACCGCCAGTAATAGGAGTTGTGGACGCAGGTTTTAATAACACAGTATTACCACTCGCTAATGCGGTGACGACCGAGCGCATGGCCAAAAACATTGGGAAGTTGAAAGGACCAATTACTGTCACTACACCGACTGGCTTACGAATGATGTGATTTATTTTATTAGGAATGGCTGAGCGCGCAACCGTCGTTTCTAATAAAAACGGGTACTCGGCAGCCACTTTAATAACCCCAATACAGGCATCAACCTCGATATTGGCTTTCATCACGGTAGAACCAGACTCACGCACTAGCAAGTCAACCAACTCGTCTCGACGGTTACTCATTACTTTTGCCGCTTGCTCAACAATCTGGTTCACAGCATAAGGGTTAGTCTGACACCAGTCTTGTTGTGCGTGCTCTAGTGCCTCATAAGACTTGTTAATATCATCTAGGCTGGCAGCTTTAAACGTGGCGATATCTTCACCAGTGAACGGATTACTTGTTACGATGTTATGACTCGATGTACCATCACGCCATTCGCCTGCTATGTAATTATGATGTAGATTTGTGTAGTTAGACATATTAATTCCTTGTTAAAAACTATTTATCTAAGGAGTACTACTATTTTCTTACAAAACTTCTTCTGCATGATATTGCGTACATCAATACGCAATATCATGAATAATACGGTGCACTTTAACTGTAAGCCTTGTAATAATTGTGTTGTTGACTGTCTGATAGACCTACCCCAACAGCACCAGCGATATCGCAGGGAACATCACCAGGACAACCAAACGAATCACATCAGAGACAATGAATGGAGCCACCCCGCGGAACATATCACTCAGCTTAATGTGCGGTGCCATCGCCTTAATCACAAAGATATTCATCCCCATCGGCGGCGTAATAAGTCCAAGCTCCACCGTCAATACCGCAATAATGCCAAACCATACCGGATCAAACCCTAACGCTAGAATGATTGGATATACCACAGGGATTGTAATGACTAGCATTGCTAGCGCATCCATGAACAATCCCAGTAGGAAGTACATGAATAAGATACAGATAAGGACAATCATTGGACTGACTGCCAACCCACCGATCCAAGACGCCAATGAATAAGACAGGCGTGAGACTGAGATAAAATATCCCAATGCCTCAGCGCCTAATAGCATAAAGAAAACCACTGCAGAAAGTGCTAACGTCTCAATCAATGACTGCTTGAGGCCGTCTAAACGCATACCTTTAGCAAAGGCATAAGCCCAAGAGACAAATGCTCCTACTGCTGCTCCTTCTGTTGGGGTAAATAACCCAAAGAAGATACCAGCGATGATGATGATAAAGATAAAACTAAATGGTATAAGGCCCGTCAGCGACAGTAGCTTGGCTTTCCAAGTGGTTTTCTCACCGCGCTGTGCCAAGTGCGGCTTCCAGCGCACCATAATCATTACCGTGATGGAATACATCACCATACCGAGCATGCCTGGCAAGAAACCAGCGATGAACATATCACCTACCGACTGCTGGGTTAAGATGGCATAGACCAGTAAGGCAATACTGGGCGGAATCATAATACCAAGCGTACCACCAGCAGCTAAGATGCCACAGGCAAACCCTGGCTGATAACCGTACTTCTCCATTTGCGGTAGTGCAACTTTGGTCATGGTAGAGGCAGTGGCAAGTGATGAGCCTGAGATAGAGGCAAAAATACCGGACGAGCCGATACCTGCAATACCAAGACTACCCCTTACCCCACCAAATATGGTTCGAGTGGCTTCAAAGAGTTTACCTGCCATACCTGAGTGGGTGGCAAATACACCCATAAGAATAAATAAAGGAATGGCACTAAAGTCATATTTTGCTAAGACATCAACAGGAATGTCTTTAAGCATTTGTAGTGCACCGCTAGGCGCGGTAACCGCACCAAAACCTACTAAACCGACACCTAACATGGCAAGTGCAACGGGTACTCGTAAGATGACAAGCAGAATCATGACAACTAGGCCAATCGCACCGATAATTTCTGGGCTCATGCGCCTGTCTCCTCGGCGTCAAAGAATTCGCCTGTTTTAAAGATGTTGATGGATTCGATCAATGAGCGAATGGCTAGTAAGGTACTTAAAAAAGCGCTGATGGCATAGATAGGCATCATAGAGAGTCTTAAGTCTTGGGTGACTTTGCCATATTCAACAGCGTCAATAGCACTCTCATAGAGTCCCCATGAGAATACGATACCGATGACAAAGAAGCCCATCATAAAGATCCCCATGAGGTAGCCTTTGATAGACTGGGGCATTTTCTGAGTGAAGACATCGACAATGATTTGTGAGCGTTCAACGAAGGCGGCAAAGGCGGCTAATAATGCAAATAGCATAAAGTAGGAGACGATCTCTACACTACCTTTGACGGTAAAGCCAAACTCACCACCGGTGAGTTTGAATATGTAGCGTGCGCTGACATCGAGCATAGTGGTAAGCACAATGATAATGAGACTAACACCGCCGATAAATTGACATAGCCGCGAGATAGTCGCGCTGGTTTTTGTTAGGATCATCATAACGCACCTACCAAAGCAAGAACGGCCAATGCAGCAGTATCAAAGTTACTAGGTATATTAGATAGATCGGGCCAGACAGCCTCTATGGCTGACGCAGATAAATTAATACTCATCATGGAGTCCTTTCTTGATGGTTAAACATATTGCTAATAGTAAAGTGTATTAAATAATAGCTGATTATGATCTTATCAATTTAGCACCTGTTTTTTCTTGCAGTGCATCAAAACTTAGCCCCACGACCATGTCACGAACTACTAGCCCTTGATCTGTGACATCAAGCACTGCCAAATCAGTGTAAATTCTATTAACACACTGTTCTCCTGTGATCGGTAGTTTGAGATTTTTGACAATTTTGGGCTCGCCATTTTTGCTAACGTGATCCATAATGACATAGACTTTTTTAGCCCCCACTGCCAAATCCATCGCACCACCTACTGCTGGAATGTCCTTAGGACGACCCAAAAACCAGTTGGCGATGTCACCATTTTCAGCCACTTCAAATGCACCAAGAACACATAGATCAATATGTCCACCACGGATCATGGCAAAAGAGTCACCATGGTGAAAGTAACTACCGCCTTTGAGTAGCGTGATATATTGTTTGCCAGCATTGATCAGATCGCCATCTCTATCAGCTTCTTCAGGGGCTGGCCCCATGCCTAAAACACCATTCTCACTATGCAAAAAAATGTCTTTATCTTTTGGTAGGAAATCAGCGACTTTAGTAGGCTGTCCGATACCCAAATTGACATACATGCCTTCTTCAATGTCTTGAGCGACACGCTTGGCAATCTCATCAACTGAACGCGGAGTATAATTACTCATTATTTGTCTCCTTCAATACAGACAACTTCATGCACAAAAATACCTGGCGTAATGATGTGCTCAGGATCCAACGCACCCAATTCAACAACTTCACTCACTTGAGCGATAGTATGTTTCGATGCTGCCGCCATAATTGGACCAAAGTTACGAGCAGCTTTACGATAAGTTAGGTTCCCCCAACGATCGCCCTGAAAAGCTTTGATAAGAGCAAAATCTGCTTTAATTGGGTATTCTAATACGTAGTTTACGCCATCGATAGTTCGTGTCTCCTTGCCTTCAGCAAGCAGCGTACCATAAGCGGTCGGCGTATAAATCGCGCCAAGACCACTACCGCCAGCTTGCATACGAGCAGCCAACGTACCTTGTGGTACCACTTCGAGTTCAATTTTGCCTGAACGATAAAGATCATCGAAAATATATGAATCGTGCTGACGCGGAAACGAACAAATAATTTTGCGTACGCAGCCTGATTTTAGCAATAACGCCAAGCCTGTCTCGCCGTTGCCTGCATTGTTACTGACAATGGTTAAATCCTTGGCATTGCGTTCAATCAATGCGTCGATCAACTCGGCGGGCTGACCTGCCAAGCCGAACCCACCTATCAAGATGGTTGCCCCATCATTGATATGATTCATGGCGTCGATGGCAGATTCTGTCACTTTGTTTAACATGGAATCATCCTATATAAAAAGTTGAGTCGCTAGATCTAAATAATTGAAACTCAGCTATTTACTCTAATGCTTCAAATGGTAGGCCAACATAATTTTCAGCGATGGTTGCTTTACCCGCTTCAGAATGAATAAAGTAATCAAACTCAGCTTGTTGTACACGGAAATCAAAACGTCCAGCGCTTTGAAAGCGATGTAATAGCATTGTCATCCACCATGAAAAACGGACGGCTTTCCAAGTGCGCGCTAGACAAATTTCTTGATAACGAGGAATGAGATCAGTGCGATTGTCTTCATATATTTTTACGAACAAACGATAAGCCGTATCGACATCGCTAGCCGCAAGATTTAATCCTTTAGCACCCGTCGGTGGTACGATGTGCGCGGCGTCTCCCAACAAAAATACTTTGCCATACTGCATTGTCTCGCAGACATACGAGCGCAGCGGTGCAATACTCATCTCTATTGCAGGACCAGTTACCAGACGCTCTGCCATCTCTGGTGGAATACGGCGTTTGAGCTCTGCCCAAAACTTTTCTTCATTCCAGTTTTCAATCTTGTCTGTGTCAGGTACTTGAATATAGTAGCGACTGCGAGTTTCAGAACGCATTGAACATAGCGCAAAGCCGCGCTCATGAGCACAGTACACCAACTCGTCGTTGACAGGCGGTGTGTCACTCATCAGCCCAAGCCAACCAAACGGATAGATTTTTTCGTACTCTTCTAATTGATCAGATGGGATCGATTTGCGCGACACACCATGAAACCCGTCACATCCAGCAATATAGTCACAATCTAAATGAAACGACTCACCATGATGCTGATACGTCACATAAGGGCTATCTGACTCAATATCATGTAACTCAACATTATCTGCTTCATAGATAGTAGTACTACCAACTTTCTCACGCGCCTCCATCAGGTCACGAGTTACCTCAGTCTGACCATAAACAATGACATGCTTGCCACCACTATATTTTTCTATATCAATATGGTAGTGCTCACCCTGAAAACTAAAATCTGTACCTGTATGGATTAGACCTTCTTTGTCCATACGTTCGCCCGCACCTGACTCGCGAATGAGGTCTACCGTACCTTGCTCTAGTACGCCTGCGCGAATACGGCTTAAAACATACTCACCCGTTTGTCTCTCCAAAATAACATTGTCGATACCAGCTTTAGTCAGCAACTGACCAAGCAATAGTCCTGACGGACCTGCACCAATAATGGCTACTTTCGTTTTGTGTTTCATGAAATCCCTCTCATTTGTTATTTGGCAAATCCTAGTTTGCCTAAAAATATTAAATAGGAAATACTAACTATCAAACAACGCTCTTAAACTGCACAACAGTCTTTTAAAAATCAAAGAAAACTGTCTCGTTGTCACCTTGTAAATAAATATCAAAACGGTAGCGAGGCTTGTCTCCACCCTGCTCTTTTTTAGCAATTAATGTTTTACGGCGCTCCACTGAAGGCACACTGTTCAATATTGGACACTGCTCATTGGCTTCCTGCTCATCATCGAAATATGCTCTGGTTTGCAGGTGTAGGTTGATACCTCGTGCAAAAATGGCGATATTGACGTGCGGTGCCATGGGCTTACCATAAAAATCTACTTGTCCAGGTTTGACGGTATGGAAATGAAAATCCCCATCCAAGGCACAAGCACTACGACCAAACCCGCTAAACGGTTCTTTGTTATCAAAGTTGCTAATATAATTACCGTGGCTGTCTGCTTGCCATATCTCGATCAATGCATCATGGACCGCATCACCATTGCCATCGTATACATGACCCACCAATTCAATATGCTCTCCCTCAGCACCTTCTTTGGCCAAATCTTGCCAAATTTCATCTGAACGCGATTCAAAGCCTGCAATTTCTAACGCCAAACCGATATGAACAAATGGACCCGTTGTTTGAGATGCTGTTTCACGTAGCAGACCGCTATCATCTTGTAGTTTGTATTGGCTATACATGATCTACTCCTCAAAATAAGTTTGTAATGCGCCGCGCACCACAATATCAAAACGATATGCCAAACAATCCATTGGCTTGCTCTGAGACATGTCTAGACGTGCAATCATCGTTTCAACCGCCTCTGGATCCTTTAATACCTGTACGATTGGACATATCGGAATAAGGGGATCCCCTTCAAAATACATCTGAGTCACCAAACGTGTAGAAATTGACGGACCCATTACAGATACGTGAATGTGTGCAGGGCGCCATGTATTGACTCCATTTGGCCATGGGTAAGGACCGGGACGCACGGTACGAAAACGGTATCGCCCTTCAGCATCAGTAATACATCGACCCACACCACCAAAGTTAGGATCTAATGGTGCCAGATAGCCATCTCTTTTGTGACGGTATTTACCACCAGCATTTGCTTGCCACATCTCAACCAACGTATTGGGGACAGGCTTACCAAACTGATCGATTACTTGACCATGCATGATGATACGTTCACCAATAGGCAAACCTGCTTGCGTGCCTTCTGTCCGAAAGTTCATTAGTAAGTCGTTGTCATACTGACCAATCTCTAAGCCATCAAAAACAGGGCCACTACGCTCTGAATCGCTAGCTCTTTGGAGACTGACTAGGGCTTGGCGCGGTGACCTTGCTACTGTTGTTTTGTAGCCTGGCGTAAATGGCTCAGGCTGCCAAGACCGTTCACGCGGTAGAAAAGAAGGGTACTTATGGCTCATTACAGCTCTCCATTTTATTAAGCAGATTTATCTTTTAAAAGCATTTGATATCAGAGGGTAGGATTGCCCCAGCCATTGTCCTTGGCCAAAGAAAAAGCATGATTAGCTGCTGGTACGCCAGCGTAGATCGATACATGCATCAGCACCTGACGTAACTGATCTTCATTAATACCTAGACGATGCGCAGTACGTAAATGCAAGCCCAGCTCACCATCACGCCCGAGTGCGGCCAATATAGCAGTGGTAATCATGCTTCGTTGCTGTACCGTGAGACTGTGATCGCCCCACAGCTCTCCCCAAGCGTTACGCGTGATAAATTGTTGAAATGGACTGTCCAATGTGGTGGCATTTTGGGATGCTTTCTCAACATGGGCTTCTCCTAAAATGCGCTTGCGCTGGACTAGCCCCTGCTCATAGCCAATACCCGTCTGTCCGACTGTATTGCGAGCCGCATCTGACTGTATTAATTTGACCAATTGGCTCGTTGCTTCTATTGACGGTACATGGCCTACACCTTCAAAAATTTCTAATTTTGCATCAGTAAACTCAGTTTTTAGCTCCTCTAGTTTAGCAGGTGGTGTCGAGACATCTTCTCCCCCTGCCACCAAAACCACTTTATCTCTATAAGTTGTTAGCTTTTTGCGGTTGTCTACTTTAGCTATAGCTTCACAAAGTTTGGCGTAGCTCTCATCGCCATTGCGTGATAACTGTACTTGCCAGCCAAGCAGTGCACCCGGGTTTTGCTTAATATACGCAGGGGCAAACCAACGCGGGACAATCCCTTCAGCCATTTGAGCCAGGCCCAAACTACGAACGTTGGCAGCGCGTTCAGACCACGCCTCAGCTGTACCAATCACAGCACCTGTATTGGTGAGCCAAACCTGCTCTAAAGATTCTGGCGAAATTTGGCAGAGGCTTTGCCCGATCATGCCGCCAATCGAAGTACCAATGAAACTAAATCTTTCAATATCTAAAGCGTTCGCTAAGCTGAGCACATCATAAGCCAGCTGCTCTAGCGTCAAATCTGCACAAGCAGCGCCACTGCTGCCATGGCCTGGTAGGTCCCAACGTATGCAGCGATAATGACCATGTAGCTCATCACATACTTTGTCCCATACATTACGGCTCATACCTAACGGGTGCGCCATAAATAATGCTGGCAAGTAGGTTTCACCACTATCTTGGTAAGCAACGAGATGCGTGTCTGTTGTCAAAAATGCCATTATTGTTCTCCTACTCTTGAAACCACTAAAGCAATACCTTGTCCAACACCAATACACATTGTACAAAGTGCACGATCTTTGTTGGTACGTTGTAACTCATGAATAGCTGAAATCAAAATACGAGCGCCTGAAGCCCCTAGTGGATGACCCAGTGCAATAGAGCCACCTCTAGGATTAAGACGCGGATCACGGTCTTCTAGACCCATCTCTCTTGAGCAAGCCAGTGCTTGAGCAGAAAAAGCCTCATTAAGCTCAATGATATCGATATCATCCAAACTAAGATTAAGACGCTTCAAGAGCTTTTGGGTGGCAGGCACAGGGCCAATACCCATAATGGTCGGAGGCACACCCGCCGTTGCCATGCCTTCTATTTTGGCAACAGGTGTTAGACCGTATTTTTTGACAGCTGCGGCGCTAGCGATCAACATCGCAGCAGCACCATCATTGATACCAGAAGCATTACCAGCAGTAATTGTCCCTCCTTCGTAGATAGGACGCAGCTTTTCTAGAGCAGTCATATCAGTATTCGGACGTGGATGCTCATCTGTATCGACGATTAGCGCTTCTTTTTTACGTCTCTCAATCGTAATAGGAGTGATTTCGATCGCTAAAAGTCCATCATTTTGTGCCTGAGCGGCCTTTTGTTGTGACCACACTGCAAAAGAATCTTGGTCTTCACGAGAGATATTATATTTTTCCGCTAAATTTTCTGCGGTACGTGGCATCGCTTCTGTACCATACATAGCGTCCATTTTTTTATTAATAAAACGCCAGCCCATGGTCGTGTCTTGCAGCGTTTGACGACGATCATAGGCACCCTCAGGCTTACCCATTACAAATGGCGCTCGGGTCATAGACTCAACTCCACCTGCTAATGCTAGCTCCATCTCACCACTGACTATGGCACGAAAGGCCGTTCCTACTGCGTCGAGGCCTGAGCCACATAGTCGATTGATGGTTGTCGCTGGTACTTTTTCTGATAGCCCTGATAACAAGCCACTCATGCGCGCAACGTTACGATTGTCTTCACCGCTTTGGTTAGCACAGCCTATAAAGCTGTCTTCAATCGCACTATGGTCAAAATCAGGAGCGTCTTCAAGCACTGCTTTGATCACTTGTGCCAGCAAATCATCAGGACGTATATCGGCCAATGCGCCGCCATACCGACCTACTGCTGAACGTTTGGGGTGACAAATATATACTGGGGTCATGCTGCTTTCTCCCTAAAGGCAATATGGGCACATTGTCATTACGCTATACCCTCAAGATTCAATACTGATTGTTACCAATATTGTTCTATATAAGAATTATTGTTCGTATAATGAATTAAATTATACTTTTTATTGGCTTTTGTCAACAGAGTTTACTTGTTTTTCCAAAATAAAAAACCCACGCTAATTCGTGGGTTTTCATTACTAAAAATTCTACTAATCTATGTAAATAAACTGACAAAATATCAGTAAGAACAAGTAGTTCATCTTATCCAGTTAGGATCAATCCGGCTCATCAACCGATAGTATGCTGGCCATTCAGGTAGCCTAACTTGGGCACCAGCTTGCGCCTCACCACCCTCAAACTGCTCTCTGGTTTTAATCATTGCTTCATCACTAGCTTGGAGTAATTTACCACCAGAAGCCATCGCCTTTAGCTGAACCTCACAGCCTTGTATAATTTGGTACATTCGCATGAACGCCCATGACACATCAGGGCCAGTGGTAATAACACCGTGGTTGTTAAGCATGAGCGTGTGATTGTCAGTACCAATTGACTCAACAAGTCGCTCTTGTTCTGTTGCATCCAATACAATGCCTTCAAAAGGGTGATAACCAATACGATCATGAAACATATACGCTTCCTGGAATAAAGGTATAAAACCACATTCCAAAGCACTAACTGCCTGTAAATCTGTATTGTGAGTGTGCATCACACAGTGAATATCAGGACGACCCTTATGGATGGCGGTATGAATGACATTGCCCGCTTTATTGATTGGAAACGGTGAATCATCAAGCTTATTACCATCAAAATCTATTTTTACCAGATTTGAAGGGGTAATTTCACCATATAAAAGCCCGAATGCATTAATTAGTAAATGATCTGTACCCGGAATTCGATACGAGATATGGTTATAAACTTGTGTAGTCCAACCATAGTAGTCAACCATTCTATAGCATAATGCCAGCTCAATTCTCGCCTGCCACTCATCATCACTGTAGCCAGGCGGCGTTACTATTGATTCAAAAATATCTTTCATTAAGCCATCCTCTTATTCTGGTTTTTCGCCCATAACGACTGCCCGATACATCTCTCTTCTATAGCCATCATAGTCATTAAACGCCTGATGCAAGCAGATTCGGTTATCCCACATGATAACCGTATTGTTATACCACTTAAGCCTGCAAACAAAAGACTCTTGG
Organism: Psychrobacter sp. AOP7-B1-25; assembly: GCF_052376195.1. Taxonomy (NCBI): domain Bacteria; kingdom Pseudomonadati; phylum Pseudomonadota; class Gammaproteobacteria; order Moraxellales; family Moraxellaceae; genus Psychrobacter; species Psychrobacter sp. AOP7-B1-25. The sequence continues at coordinate 83,860 of NZ_JBQSVK010000004.1, read as the reverse complement.
GTCGCAAAACTTGCTAAGAAATCCAGTAGAGGACGCGACTCTTCTTCTGTCATACCTTCGATACCGCAGGCATAGGTTTTGTCTACATACAGTGATTTTTCGCCTGATACAGGATGTGTTCTAACCAGCGGGTGATAAGATCCTTCAATCATTTTTTGTGTATCGACATCAAGCTCTAAACTGCCTAATTCACCAGACTTTCTTTGCTGTGACTGTTTTTCAGCTTGCATAGAACTCACAACGTGTTTAGCACTCATCCATACTTTAAGAGGGGCTATCATCTCTTTCATTGCTGGACTTAAGCTGTTGTATGCGAGTACAGAGTTTGCAAATAAGGTATCACCACCATATGGAGGCATATCTTTGCCATAGTTGATCGCGATTGCAGGCGGGCAGTCTAAAAAGGCGGAATCTGTGTGCCAGCCACTACCAAACACCATCTTTGTTTCAACAGTTGCTTCTTTGATGACCGGTTGGATGTTCTCATGCCCTTCTACACCTTTGGTGTAGGCGTCTGTTCCAAAATCACCAAATCTGAGCGTTATATTTTCGTGGTCCGTAAAAGTGATGTCTTGATCTCTAAAAAATATAAGCTTATGCCTATACAAGGCCGCTTCTATCTCAGCAAAAGCGTCGTCGCTCACATTGCTGAGATCTACGCCTTGTATTTCTGCTCCCATAGCCGCCGCTAAAGGAATAGCGGTAATATGCTTATAGTCTTTTGCACCATTGTCAAACAGTCCGGTTGGATGTGTAATACTCTTCATAATTTTAATCCTTTAAAATTTTTGTTGATTTTTATCAACTATCAAACATAAGACAAAAAGATATTTTTTAGAGATAATCCTTTGTCGATATTGACAGTCACACTTAGGCGCAACGCTTACAGCCAATAAAAGGCTACATATTGAACAATCATTGTGACTGTCTACATGAGGCCTACCTGCCATTGACTAAGATTTACAGCCTGCACTAACCGTTTTTACCTTTTCGTAGATACCATCAGCATCTAAACCTAATGCTTTAACATCGCTCAGATATTTCTGCGTGCCTTGCAATAGAGGCCCTTTCCAATCAGGATCATTGAGCGGATCGGGGATATCAATCATGGTATGTCCAGCAGCACGCGCTTCTGCCATATACTGAGCATCTTCTCTATCTGTTACTTCGCCTACCAAATCAGACATTACTCTACCTGAGTTGTCATCTAGGACTTTTTTGAGGTTGTCAGGCAAATTCTCATACTTACTTTTGTTCATAGTCACGAGCAATGCTGAGTTATAGAAAGGTATGTTAGTGTGCGCTTTAGTTAACTCAACCAGTCTAAAGTCACCCGTTGGCTGCCAAGGAAAGCTAAGGCCATCAATCACGCCACGCTGTAATGAGGTGTAGATATCATTAGCTGGAAGACCCACTGGTGTGCCGCCAGTGGCTTCAATGATATCGCCTGCAATGGCTGATGGTCGACGAATACGCAGACCCTTCATATCAGAAGGAACACGAATGGGTTCACCAACCGTATGAATCGCAGCCGGTCCTGCGCCCATGAGAAATAACAAATGCGTGTCTTCATATTCACTGGCGATAGTGCCATCGTCGTAAAGTGTTTGTAGAATGCAGCCCATTTGGGTGGCAGAGTTTGAAAGGCCGGGAAGCTCAGCAATCTGCGTGAGTGGGAAACGACCAGCACTGTAGCCGTGTGCCTGAGAGCCAATATCAATGACGCCTTTAGCAGCAGAATCATACATCACGTCTGGCTTGCTCAGCGTTGCTGATGGATAAATCTCAACCTTTAACTGGCCATTAGATTCCGTCTCAATTTTTTTTGCCCATGGCTCAAAGATTTCAATATGCATCGCAGAGGTTGCAGGCCAAAAGTGTGAGAACCTCAAAACGGTGGTTTCAATTTCAGAGCTTTGCTCATTTGATTGACCAGAACACCCTAGCATGCCTAATGCCAAGGCTATCAGCACAGATATACCTCTCATTTTGACGTTGTCTTTGATTTTCATTTGCATACTTCCTTGTATATAAATAGCAGCTGAGTCAGCTTAAATACGGTCAATGCCAGCTGCTCCACCATCCTTGGCACTGCAGTAATGTTTTATGAGTCTATTAAAGACAACCTCTTCCTTTACAGTAGAAAGGTAGATGGCAGCAAATAATTACCTCAATTTTTTTGATAAATATGATACCATTTGTTCTTTATTAGAACTAATGTTCATATTGTGAACTTGACTATACTTTCCTTTTACCATGCTGTCAATAATTTATCTTTTAGAAAATACAATTATTTTAATCCCAATTCTTGGCTGCCTAGTTTTGGTAAAAGACAAAAAAAAGCTTCCAATGCAATTTTTTATAAAGCATTGGAAGCCTTTTTTATGATGACCATTCAATCGTGATTTTTACCTGCTCATAACGTTGTATAAACTTCAACAGGTAATAACATTTGGTTTGACTGACTAGATATAATACGTTTGGATTTTTTCAGCGCAATCACGCAATATGGGCAAAAACTCTTTGATAAGCATCTTTTTTGACACGCGCATGGCATTAGTACTGATATTGATAGCGCCGATAAGTTCATTATTTGACTTATAAACAGGCAGTGCAAGGGATCGCAGACCAGTATCAAGCTCTTGATCGACAACCACATATTGCTCGTCATGAGCGGCACTTAACATGTCTTTGAATTGTTCACGATCAGTGATACTAAAAGGTGTATGTGCGTTTAGCTCGATTTTTTCGATGTAATCTTCACGCTCATCTCCAGGCAGGTTGGCCAATATAGCACGGCCCATAGAAGTGTAAGCGACAGGCAGCCGAGTACCAATAGAGAGCGAAATGGATAGCAGACGATGCTTGGCAGCAGACCGTGCAATATAAACTACTTCGTCATCATCCAATACGGCAAAGGAACAAGATTCACCCGTTTTTTCAGTCACACGTTCGAGATAGAACTGCACGATGTCGTGATGATGCGCACTGCTTAGATAGCTAGACCCAATACTGAGCGTTTTGGGAGAGAGTTTAAATTGACGCTTGTCCTTATGAACATAGCCTAACGCATGCAACGTCAGTAGATAGCGCCGCGCCTTTGCTCTGTCCATATTGGTACATTCGGCGACTTCACTCAGCGTCATCGTTGAATGATTGTCATCAAACGCTCGCAGAACGCTTAAACCACCAGCAAGAGACGTCACGAAATCTGGACTATCAAAGGATATTTTCTTATCTTGTTTCATAGATATATTATTCATACTTACCAAAGTTAGGGATTCTAAATGAAAATCAATCGACTAATCAATCAGCCTTTTGTACATTCTGATATTGCCAATGCATTTTCTGACCAGGCTTTCACTCAAGCCATGTTAGATTTTGAGTTAGCCGTTCTAAAAGTACGAGAGAAAAATCAGCTTATCCCAAAAAACATCTTTCAACAATCCCAGCAAGCGTTAGCCTTAGAATTATTTGATATTGACGCCATTGGAAAACAAACTTATTTGGGCGGTAATGCTGCTATTCCTTTTGTAACACAAGCAAAGTCTTTACTTCCAACCGATATAAAACCGTTTTTTCATCAAACATTGACCAGTCAGGATGTGATTGATACCGCGATGATGATGATGCTCAAACCTTCATTTAGACGCATTCATCAAGATTTGATTGAAGTATTAAAAGCTTGTGAGGTACTGATTCAAACACATCGTAAAACGCCGATGGCAGGCAGAACGCTGCTACAACAGGCGCTACCTATCACTTTTGGTACCAAAGTATCCCAATGGGCATCTTCATTGATAGCTATCATGCCTAAGTTAGCACAATTAGAGCAGTCAGGGTTTTACTTACAATGGGGTGGTCCTGTTGGCGTAAGTAATGAAGAAAACGAGCATCATAATCTACCGCAACAGTTAGCGGAGTCACTGGGCTTATCAGCTCCTCTACTCCCTTGGCACACCAATAGACAACCTATTCATGCTATTGCTTCTACATTAGATGCCTGTGCTGGGGCAATGGAAAATATCGTCGAGGACATCGCTTTGATGACTCAATCTGAGCTAGGTGAAGTTGCTGAACCGTCTATTGAGGGTATGGGTGGCTCCTCATCAATGCCACATAAGCGCAACCCTGTACTATGCGCTTTGATCAGAACCGCCACGTTACGGATGCATGGACATATGAGTGTAATTAGTAATAGCACTGCCCAGCCTTTTGAGCGCGCATTAGGACAGTGGCATGCTAGCTGGGTACCTTTAACTGAAGGCACAGCTTTGATAGCAGGTGCTGTATCGTATTTAAAAGTATTATTGCATGGACTGCAGGTCTACCCTGAGCGTATGGCGACCAACCTTGATTTAAATAGCGATGCTTATTTAATCAAAGGCCTAGAAAAATATTTTGAAGCAGACAAAGACAAAATCTACCCGTTAATTAATCAAGCGAGCCAACAAGCCCACGGTCAACATCAAGGATTTACAACTACCTTTTTGGCTTTGCTATCAGAGCAGTCTGTAGGTTTAAGCAATCATGATGAGCTTAAAACAGTTTTATCACCTTTGACCTACTGCGGTGCAGCGCAAAGACAATGTCAAACCGTATTACTAGCTATTGAAGATATCACTTCATAAATTTGGTTCTACAAGCAGTAAAGCAGATTGACAGAAAAGTAAAAACAAGGTATTTTTAATTCACTATACGAACAAGAGTTCTTATTTAGAACAGAATGTCGAAAAAGGATTTTATGATGAGAAAAACGCTTCCCCTTAGTTTAACGTTAGCCGTTATGATTGGATTGACTGGTTGCTCGAAATCAAACGAAGCCGCAACGGCGAGTACCGAAGAAGTCACAACATTACGTTTTTCACATTTTTGGCCAGCAACAGCGGCCACTCATTCAGAAATTTTTGAGCCTTGGGCCAAAAAAGTCGAAGAAGAGTCTGAAGGCCGTATCAAAGTTGAAATATATCCTTCAGCAACTCTTAGCAAACCTGATGCCACTTACGATGCGACTGCCAAAGGTATCGTTGATATAGGCTCTCAGCTACAAGGCTATACCAATGGCCGCTTTCCATTGACCCAAGTGACAGAACTACCAGGGCTTTCTAACTCAGCGACTCAGATGAACTGTATGCTACAGACTCTATATGACGATGGGGTGATATCGAGTGAATACGAAGACACTCATTTATTGTTTATGATGGGTACAGGTCCAGGCGGCATGCACACCGTTGACAAAGCCATTCGCACGCCGGATGACTTAAAAGGCTTACGTATGCGTCGCCCCTCTGCTATTGCAGGCGATATTATTGAAGCGGCAGGTGGCACGCCAGTTGGCTTACCTGCGACTGATATTTATACGTCACTGCAACGCGGTGTATTAGATGGATTAAGTCTGCCGTGGGATGCGACAGGATCCTTTAGATTGATAGAGCTAACCAACACCCACACTAATATTCCTTTTTATAGTTCCGCTATTATGGTAACTATGAATAAAGACAAATATAACAGCCTACCAGATGACCTCAAAAAAGTCATTGATAACAACTCAGGCATGCAGATGGCAACAGCGGCAGGCAAAGTATTTGATGCAGAAGATGCAAAGTATATGGCAGAAGCCAAAGCCAAGGGTGACACGATGATAGATATTCCAGACCCATTAAACGATCCAAAATGGAAAGGTCCGTTAGAAGCTGGTACTCAAAAGTACCTAAAAGATGTCACAGCGCTGAATTTAGACGCACAAACAGTGTATCAAAAAGCCAAAGAAGCCAGTGCTGCTTGTCAATCTTAATCGCTTAACATTATTTTCGTCGACATTGCTATTGTTAATAAAAACTGAAAACCACATGACTCTAGCATCTTTAACCAGTCACTCAGAGGAATCGTCATGATACAGACAACTCCTACTAGCTACACGGCAGCAGTGATTCGCCAAAAAGGTGGGCCATTCCAAATTGAGCAAGTCAAAACCGCTACTATACAAGATGACGAAGTGCTGGTACGTGTCGTAGCAACCGGAATGTGCCATACCGACATGATCGCTCGTGATCAGGTGTTCCCTGTTCCGCACCCAATAGTACTGGGGCATGAAGGCTCTGGTATTATTGAGTCTATCGGCAGTAAAGTAATAGACATCGCTATTGGCGACCATGTTGTTATGACTTTTTTAAACTGCAATAAATGTGATTCTTGCCATGAAGGTCACCCTGCTTATTGCGAAAACTTTAATCAGTATAATTTTTCTGGTCAAAGAGTTGATGGTTCTCATGCCTTAATCGCAAGCAACGATACCGAACTGAACGATCGTTTCTTCGGTCAATCATCGTTTGGTCAATATGCTGTGGCAAATACGCGCAATGTTATCAAAGTTCGTAAGGATGCACCACTTGAACTACTGGGACCTTTAGGCTGTGGTATTCAAACAGGTGCGGGTACCGTCATGAATGCACTCAAAGTAACAGCTGGTTCTAGCTTCGTTGCGTGGGGCGGCGGTGCCGTTGGGCTATCAGCAGTAATGGCAGCCGCAGCGATTGGTGCTACGACGATTATTGCAGTTGATATTGTGCCTTCACGATTGGAGCTAGCGCTGAAGATTGGAGCAACACATGTAATCAACAGCAAAGAAGAAGATGCTGTTGCACGTATTCAGGAGATTACGGGCAGCGGTGCACAATTTGCTATGGATACAACTGGCATAGGGTCGCTTATCTCAAGCATGGTCACCGCATTATGCCCTCGCGGCATTGGCGCTATTGTTGGTGCCTCAAAGCCAGGTTCAACGGCAGATATTGATCTGACCGATTTTATGCAAAACTGCAAAAAATTAGTCGGTGTGGTTGAAGGTGATAGTGTGCCTATTGCATTGATTCCAACGCTAGTAGATCTCTATATGGCAGGAAAATTCCCCTTCAATAAACTCGTTAAATTCTACGATCTAAAAGATATTAATCAGGCCGCAGAGGATAGTGAAAAAGGCGTCACTCTTAAGCCTATCGTTAGAATGCAGTCAGATGATATTCTTATTACAAGTTGATGCAACAGATTAGATAATCTTTTTCTATGATTTAAACGCTTTTGCTTTGTAAAAATGTTATTCATTATGGTGAGACATATGTATTTGATATAGGACAAGGTACGGTAAAACGCGCTATTTAGGATTGGAAAACTATAACTGCACCAGAAATAGCTGCATCTAACATAGTTTATTCATTATCGGATTGGTTAGATACTTGATTAAAAACCTATTCCCACACTAAATACTTATATTTTTGATTTGTTTCTCAGCGGCTGCATGTACAATCCAGAATGTCATTGCTTAGGTAATGGTGACTTTGCTATCGAGGAACTGAAAATCTAATTATGATGAATATATACACTTATCTGTAAATATTAAAGAAATAAAAAGCTTACCAACGATTCAGCATAGTCCAAAAAACCCATAAGCTATCAGCTTATGGGTAATCTTGATTTATTTTCAAAGGCTGCAAATATTGACATGGAGTCCGACTTGGATATCTAATCCCAGATATAACTTATGCATTGTCCTCTTTAATCATATCAGCTGCCTTTTCTGCTACCATAATCGTGGGTGCATTGGTATTACCAGCCATAACAAATGGGAAAATGGAGGCGTCTACCACACGCAACCTGTTAACACCTCGGACTTTCAATCGCGGTGTCACCACTGCCAAACCATCACTTCCCATTTTACAGGTGCCATTCTGGTGATGGTAACTTACAACTGACGAACGTACATACTCTGCAATTTGTTCATCTGTTTTAACGTCTTCACCTGGATATATTTCTCGACCACGCCATTCTTTCAAAGCTGGTTGGTTTGCGATATGACGCATTTGCTTAATCGAAGTCACTAATGTATCGACATCATATTGTGTATCAAGTACATTTGGATCGATATTCATCTTATCATCAGGATTAGAACTGTTTAATGTAATTCTACCGCGTGAGGTCGGTCTAACTCCTGCAGCTACTAGAGAGAATGCATTTTCAATAGAACTATCTTGATCAGGTGCATAATAAGGAACATGAAAAAAAAGTGGCTGCATATCGGCCCCGAGTAGAGCTGTCTGGGTTTTTGCAAACATATGAGCATGCAATACTTGAATTGACATATCACTTGGTGGTGGAACTTCCTTCTTTCCTTCATATATTACAGGGCTTAAATTATGATCGTGGAGGTTTTCACCTACACCGGGTCTATCGACAATCACATTAATACCAAGCTTTTCTAACTCTGATTTTGAACCAATGCCTGATAGCATCAAAATACGAGGAGATTCAATAGCACCGCCACATACAATCACTTCTTTTTTGGCTTTAACTGTTTTGATAGCACCTTCTTGACGATATGTAACACCCGTTGCTATACCCTTTGTTGTATTTACTTTATGGACACGTGAGTTAGTTATTAATGATAAATTAGGACGATTGAGCGCTGGACGTAAGAAAGCGACCGCGGTGGAATGCCTCTTCCCATGTTTCGTATTTAAATCAGTATAACTGACCCCTTCTTGTGTTTCCCCATTGCTGTCATCATTGAAGGGGATACCAGACTCTATAGCAGCATCAACTATTGCTTTCGTGACTGGATGAGGCGTGAAGTCTGCAGTAACATGAAGCAGCCCGTCACCGCCATGATAGACACTTGGACCACGTGAGTAATTTTCTGACTTTTTGAAATATGGTAGTACATCGTTATAAGACCACCCAGCACAACCCAAGTCATTTGCCCAATGATCATAATCAGATGCATTACCTCGCACATAAATCATGGCATTTAATGAAGATGACCCACCCACTGTTTTACCACGTGGCCAATTTAAGATACGATTGTGTGCATTTTTTTGCGGTATTGTTTTATAGTCCCAATCATATTCGGTACCCCATAGCTCAATTAAACGCATGGGTGTTGATATCATTTCACTGTTATCAGGACCTCCTGCTTCAATGATAAGTACCTGACTACCGTCTTCAGTTAGACGATTTGCAAGTACACAGCCTGCCGAACCTGCGCCAATAATCACATAATCGAATTCTTTACTATGGCTATCTATAGGATTAATACTTGCACCTATAGCACCCTTAGACAACATAAGTACACCTGAGGCAACTGCGGTGTATCCTAAAAAATTGCGACGTGAAATACCTTTTGACTTATTTTTAGTAGACATTAAAACTCCTTTTTATTGTCAGCTATATTCCTTTATTTTAGATGAGCCTATTTCAATTAAAATAACTAACCATCTTCAGATAACTGATTTTTCCTACTAACAATCATATAATCTGAGGCCTTTAGCATCTCTAAAGATAAGTACTCACTACCTGTTCTACTTCGGCCATATTTTTTGCATTTAACTAGCAGTCACTAGGGTGTATCATCAATTAGATTGTGAGGCTTAAAACTTAGCCATTTTTAGGCCACTAAACGTATTAATGTGCTAATTAATGACGCGCCCTAGATACTTATTAGGTAATAAACAGCTATGTAATAAATATCTATTAAGATTTAAAAACTTGCATGGTCTGTATAGAAGTAAACTCTTTAAGACCAGCTTCTCCAAACTCAACACCAAACCCCGAGTCTTTGACACCACCAAACGGGGCATCAGGTTGCACCATGGCATGATTATTGATCCACACAGTGCCACAGTCTAAACGTGAGCCGATACTCTGTGCTTTTTCGATGTCTGTTGACCAGACTGAACCGCCAAGTCCAACAGATAAGCGGTTGGCACTAACAATCGCCTCTTCGACATCGGTAAACTTAATAATGGGAAGAATCGGTCCAAACTGTTCTTCATCAACCAATCTTGCGCCATCATTGATATCATTCACCAACGTTATGGGATAAAAATAGCCAGTCTCGTCTACCACTTCCCCGCCACATAAGAAGTTTGCACCGCGTTCTTTGGCATCTTGAGCAAGGGCTTTGACGATATTTAATTGTGCCTCATTTTGCAGAGGTCCAAAGTCAGTATCTTCATCTAGCCCATTACCTGTCTTCATGCTTTTGGCAATCGCGGTCAAGGCTGCACACAACTCATCGTGTACGGATTCATGCACATATAGTCGTTTTAGGGCAGCACACGTTTGGCCATTATTGATAAAAGAGGTCGCAAAAATCTTACCTGCGATGGCTTCAATATCAGCATCCGCCAGTACAATACCAGCGTCATTGCCACCTAGCTCAAGTGTCAAACGTTTTAAAGTCACGGCAGCGCTTTTCATAATGGCCTTGCCCGTTGGGGTTGAGCCTGTAAATACAATCTTTTGTATGTCCACGTGTGCAGACATCGCCGCACCAATATCACCTTTGCCAGTTACCACGTTCAACACACCTGCTGGCAAAATATCTTTAGCAATCTCACCAAAGCATAGTACGGTCAATGGAGTCATTTCAGATGGTTTCATGACGACGGTATTGCCAGTAAGCAAAGCAGGAATTATGTGCCAAATACCGATGAGTAATGGATAATTCCATGGGGTGATTGAGCCTACAACGCCCAGAGGCTTACGATGTAACTCTATCCGAGCCAAGTCATTATCTTGAATGGTTTCTGGCTCTAACTCCATGCTAGCAGTGGCACGTATCCAAGCCAATACACCACCCAACTCAAAGCCTGCACCCAAATCGGCAAAACCTTTAGTAGGTTTGCCTTGCTCTTTGGTCAGCATTGTCATAAGAACATCAACACGAGCTTCAACCGCATCAGCAAGCTGCATTAAGTAGTCACGGCGCTCTGCATAGGTGAGTGCTGACCAACTAGTAAACGCGGATCTAGCAGCTGCGACTGCTTCATCTAGTTGAGTCACACTGGCCTTTGGGCAGCAGGCAATAACAGATTTATCAGCAGGGTTGATGACATCGAAATAATCGGTAGTGGTAACGCTTTTACCGCCGATAATTAAATTAAATTCTTTCATTGTTTTCACTCTTATTCTCGTAAATATTATTTATAGGGCTAACTAAAAACACTTAAACTAGGCTATAGAGTCAAATTATTTACTGAGGATGTCTGTGCTTATAAATAATTAGCATGAGTGCAGCAATGGTATTGCTGCACTCATGGACTACTATTCCAAAATATTTATTTGCTCTCATCTTTACTTTGATTAAGATTTAACGAAGGGGTTTCATCAAAGAAATTCCACGGTTTAAGCAGAATATTCACCCATTCTGTCGGCATAATAGGCCATTCTTCAGCGCGGGCTATATGAGTAGTACCCGTGGTTAGCCACACCACCAAATCTTTATTATGAATATTTTCGTCATCTGCAACAAATGCGCCTAGTCCTGTATCTTTGTCCGAACGATTAGGATACGTACCTTCTGGATATAACTCATTCGTATTATATTTCGTTACCCAAATTTGCTTATCCATAAAGTTAAGACGTTTAAATAACCACTCATCATCTGCAAAGTTAGCACCTTTCGCAATGGGGTGCGTGGCACCTGCAAATGGGATCATCTGATAAGACACCGGATTACCCATACGATTCTCTTTACTGGCATTGCCAATTAAACGTACAGTAGTAGGGTCAAAATTTTCTTTCGCCTTAGTTTCTGTCAATACTGTCGTCTCACGAGTCTCCATTGCACTAGTACGTGGCCCACCTCGCACATTAGGTACAACTACTGGCTCTATACGTTTGATGTTATTGGTCTCGCCATCAACATCCATATCCAAGCGGAAATTGTAGATATGCTGATGCGTGGTGCCAACGATGTTATGGTCTATCAGTGTGCCATAACGTGTGTCTTCTTTAGCACTTGGATCATGCATGGTTTTTGCAATAACACCTTTGACCGCTTCGATACCAGTAGCGCCAGCATTGATACCAATGGTACCGTTTGGCTGAAATACCCAGTCAAAAATATAATCATAGTTACCGATTGTGCTAATCCAGCGCACGACCAACTCACGACGCTCAGTACTGACATTTTTTTGCCCCATTTCCTGGTGTTTAAACTCAGGGCCTGCGTAACGTTCAAACACGGCGATGGCATTCGGAATGGTATAAGGATTGCCTTCGTAATCTGCAAGCTCAGCATCTAGGAGTACCGCATTTTCTGGTGCGTCAACGTTTCTCTCTAGCGGAGAGGTTAAGGTGCCCATACCATATTCGCCAGAATCCAAATAAGATTTAAAGTACCACCCCATATCAGGGTCACCATAAGGGACAACCATGCCGCCTAAGTTGCCTTGATACATGATTTTACGGTCTACGCCTTTGTCATTAAAGGTAACAGTGCTGAGCTGCAAACCTGTACGACTGTCTAGACCAATATGGAATTTCCAATTGTTCCATTCAATGTTTCGACCAGTGATGGTATAGTTTTTCCCTTCTGGTTCAATAATATTCAATGGTTTATTGGTCACAACCTTTTTATCGCGACCATCGATTGGGCGCGGAGTCATAGGCACCGGAATAACACCGCCTTCTTCGATTTTAACAATTTTGTTCTTATCTAAATCAACTACTGCTACCAAATTTTCGATAGGATGTGCCCAATAGTTGCCATCCCCAACATCTAGATAAGAAACAATTTTTAGAATTCTTTGTTGCTTGTCTAAAAGACCATCTTCTCCCCCAAAATAGCCGACCGTCAACGGTGTTCCAACCACTTTTGTCACATCATCAACGCCCCGTTTTTTCAAAGCGTTTTTGTACTCTGGGCTAGTTTGAATAATGTCTTGGATTGCCATAAAATCATCGACTAATACCATGCCGAACGTATTTTCGAGCGTTTTCCAGCCGGTAAGTGATTTTGTGTTTAAATCCACCTCACCTTCAATGACCGTATTCCCCTTTAGAATTGTAAAGGTGACTACACGATCGCCAACATAAGGGTTTTTATCAATTACGTTACGCCACACGGCATCTTTGTCAGGTTGCTTTAGACGAATATCAGCAAACCTTAGGTTGGTTTCTTTTGGTTTTGCTTTACGAATAATAGCGGTCGCTTGGTTGATTTCTTTACTGCTCAAAGTATTGAGTGGATGCGGTGTGCTCTCTACTTTAAAGGTTTGATCTAAATTTGATTGCAGTATTTCATTGGCCAATGTGTCGGGTACTAAAGCTTGACCATTTTTCATGACCAACGGGTTGGTGATTTTTAGGGATTTCCCATTAACCATAGCAGTGGAGCTACTGGGTTTTATTTGTACTCGTGTAGAGTTCTTGATGATGGTATACACATCAGCATAACTGTCATAGGTGACCTCTGCACCCGCTGTGGACATTGCGTCCTCAATCGGAACCATGTGCACTTCTCCACCATGTGCCAGTGCCTGACCACTATAAATAAAAGCTAAGCTGGCGACTAGCGCCGTTAAAGTAGACTTGAATGTGATGTTGTGATGAGATTTGATGCGACTGTTGGCAGTAACATCTTCCTGGTGCTTGCGTCTGAGTTTATAACGTATCATAAATAACGTCCTTGTCATTGATGGTAGAAAGAGATTGTGTTTTCGGTGTTCATTGTTACTTTAAACTTAAGGAGCTAACAACCTAAAAATTAAGTCAAAAGTTCATAAAAATGACAACATGCAAATTAGATATAGCAGTCTTGAATGTTATCGGCAAACTCATGTAATATTGGTAGAAAATTTTCGATCAAAACATCATAAGAAATACGCATAGCATTAATGGCCTCAATCCGTTCATTATTAGACTTATAAACTAGGATTATTGATGGCCTTTGTTATTAAAGTTCTGATTTGATATGATGTTGAGCATTAAATTGCTTATGTGTTAGCCGCTCGTCTGTATCCATGGTCAAAGGCTTAACTTCCTTTAAAGAGTGCAAACAACGTTTGGTAAGCTCTATATATTGCTGAGTACCATGCGCTTTCCAAGCCAACTCTTTTTCTTCAAGTTCTCTTATCACTTTTGTAGGGCTGCCTAATGCCATGACATTTGGCGGAATGACCATCTTCGCTTTGACGGTACTATTAGCACCAATAATGCTATTTTCACCTACTTCTGCTAAATCTAAAATGACACTATTCATTCCGACTAGTGCATTCTTTCTCACAATACAGCCGTGCAGAATGGCTGCATGTCCAATATGTCCATATTCTTCAACCACTACTACGTGGTTGGGAAAGCCATGTATAATGCAATTATCTTGGATATTGGCATTTTTTTTGATACGAATGCCGCCGAAATCAGCACGTAATGAAGCGAACGGGCCGATATACACACCTGCTTCAATCATAACATCGCCAATGATCACGGCAGTTGGATGAACATAAGCAGCTGGGCTAATAACCGGTATTACCCCGTCAATGGCATAGCAAGGCATAGTCGTTTCCTTATCAATAAATGTCAAACAAGGTTTAAAGTCATCATTCGCCTAAGCGTCTTCAGCAAACTTTAACCCGCCGAAGCGTTTATAAAACTGTGGCCGTGCTGGTGGCATGGTACCCTCAGCTGTGCGGGCAATGTTAAGAAAAAAATCTTCAGATGAGCTAACAAGCACTTGGTATATATTGCTGGTTAAATTACGCGCGGTCATTGCTAGCCAATCCGATGGCAGTAGTTCTAGAGGTAAATTCGGATCTTTTAATAAGATACGTCGGTACTGGTGAATCAGTAGAATACGAATTTGAAACGCTTGTAGTTCATTGAACTCACCATCTTCGATGAGGCTCAAAACATTACGAAAGTCGTTAATAAATTTATCATAGCGTTGATGCAGCTGCTCGATAGGCCAGTTCACCTCAACCATACGCTTGAGTGTTGGATATGACTCTTGCCATAAGTGCAAGGCTTCGGCACGAAACACCACCACTTGTTCAGTCATATTGAGATTAAATAGTAAGTTTTGCAGCTGCAACTCATCACAGCTAGGATAGGCCATGAGATTGGTGGTAACATTGGCAAACCCTAACCACTCCAATTCTTTTTTGAGGAGGGTTTTGTTTCCAAGGTCAACCGAGCTTAATAACACCAAATCCCATTTTTGATCCCACTCACCCTGATGTAAACCATAAATTTTTTCATGGGCGGCAGCAAAGCGCTCACGGCTGACTTCAGTAATGCGGTAGTAACTGGTACGTCCGATTTTTTCTGAGCTTAACCAGTCATTTTGCACCAAGCGAAATACCGCTGTACGCACCGAGCGTTCGTTGAAACCGAACACATCCATGAGTTGAATCAGACTGGCTAAACTAATGACCCCTCCTCGTTGAAAGATACAATCACCAAAGATTGACATAATTAACGAGGTGCCACTTAATACGTCTTCACTGGTAAGCTCATCAATACATTGTTTTAATTTAGCATTCATATCATTTATTCATCGTCTAAAAGACCCGCGATAATACCCAAGGGACTATCGCGCGGGGTTAAATTACATTAGGCAGGTACAGCAGTATTGCGTAGGTCAATAACACGTTGAGCTTTACCCTCAGAACGAGGTAACATACCTTGTGGTGAGACTTCTACATGAACGCTGATACCCACCATGGTTTTTATCTTTTGTTTAAGTGTATTTGCAAACTGCATCACTTCGATATCATTGGCATCACTACGTGACTCAACATGGATACATAGGGTGTCTAAGTGACCGTGCTTGAGGATATGGATCTGATAGTTTGGCAGTAATTTTGGTATTTGTAAAATCTGTTCTTCGATCTGCGACGGAAAGACATTAACGCCACGAATGATCATCATATCATCACTACGGCCAACAATTTTTTCCATACGACGCATAGTACGTACAGAACCTGGTAATAAGCGGGTCAGATCTCGGGTACGGTAACGAATGATGGGCATACCCTCCTTAGTAATAGTGGTAAACACCAATTCGCCAAGCTCGCCGTCTGGTAGTACTTCTCCGGTCTGAGGGTTAATAATTTCTGGGTAAAAATGGTCTTCCCAAATGGTTGCGCCATCTTTAGATTCTAAGCACTCCATGGCGACACCTGGGCCCATGACTTCTGACAGGCCGTATATATCTAACGCATCGATACCTAAACGCGTTTCGATTTCTTGGCGCATGGCGTTAGTCCACGGTTCAGCCCCGAAGATACCGGTTTTGATAGAACAATCTTTGGCAGTACCAAATTTTTGCTCCAATGCTTCAATAATATTCAAGCAGTAAGAAGGGGTGACCATCAATGCGGTTGGTTTAAAGTCTTGGATTAGCTGGGCTTGACGGTCAGTTTGGCCACCTGACATTGGGATAACCGTTGCACCTAATCGTTCAACACCATAGTGCGCACCCAAGCCACCAGTGAATAGGCCATAACCGTAGGATACTTGAATGGTATCTTTGCTAGTCAGGCCAGCCGCACGCAGTGAGCGTGCTACGACATCCGACCAAGTCACGATATCTTGTTTGGTATAACCGACAACGGTAGGTTGGCCAGTAGTACCTGATGATGCATGAACACGGACGATTTGTTCACGTGGGACGCTAAACATACCGAACGGGTAATTGTCGCGCAAGTCTGATTTGGTGGTGAATGGAAATTTAGCTAAATCTTCTAATGATTGGCAGTCTTCTGGGTGAACACCGACTTTGTCAAATTTCTTCTTATAAACAGGGTTATTTTCGTATGCGTTTTTGAGTGTTTCTTTCAAACGTTTCAACTGTACGCTACGTAATTCGTCTACTGACGCGGTTTCGATGTGTTCCATAACATTATGATTCATGTAAAACTCCTTTTCGTAGTCATCCTGACTACATTTCCAATTAAAAAACTCTGTTAAAGACGTGATTAGACGTTTTCTACCACCATTGCCACGCCTTGACCCACACCCACACACATGGTGCATAACGCATACTTACCGTTACGACGTTTTAATTCTTTCATTGCGGTGATGACCAAACGTGTACCACTCATTCCTAGAGGATGACCTAGTGCAATAGCCCCACCATTTGGATTGATACGTGTGTCATTATCGGTAAGACCCAGTTCACGAATTACGGCAAGGGATTGCGCGGCGAATGCTTCGTTAAGCTCGATAACATCCATCTGGCTTAATGTTAATCCGGTTTGCTCAAGCACTTTTAGTACTGCAGGCACAGGGCCAATACCCATATAGCGCGGCTCGACACCAGCACTCGCCATACCAATAATACGCGCTTGCGGCGTTAGATTGTGTGCTTGACCAAAGCGTTCGCTACCCATTAGTACACAAGCAGCACCATCATTGACACCTGATGCGTTACCCGCAGTCACTGAACCGCCCTCCTTACGAAATGGGGTTTTGAGGCTAGTAAGGGCTTCTAAGCCAGAATCCGCACGTGGGTGTTCGTCTTGGTCAACAATCACGCTGCCTTTTTTCGTTTTAACTTCAACTGGTAAGATCTCTTCGTTAAAGAGACCTGCCTGTTGGGCAGCGGCAGTTTTCTGTTGGCTACGTAGCGCGAATAGGTCTTGGTCTTCGCGGCTGATTTGATATTTCTCAGCCACGTTTTCGGCAGTTTCTGGCATACTATCAACACCATACGCGGCTTTCATTAATGGGTTAATGAAGCGCCAACCGATGGAGGTGTCAAAAATTTCTGGTGCGCGGTGAAAGGCACTGGTCGGTTTCGATTGGACATAGGGTGCGCGGCTCATGCTCTCGACACCACCAGCCAATACAAACTCGGCCTCACCCGTTTTTACCAAACGTGAGGCGATGCCAATCGAGTCCATACCAGAAGCACAGAGACGATTAACAGTGATAGCAGGTACCTTATCAGGCAAGCCTGCAAGTAAAGTTGCCATACGCGCTACATTACGGTTGTCTTCGCCGGCTTGGTTAGCACAGCCAATGATTACTTCATCAACTTTATCCCATGGCAAGTTTGGGTTTTGATCTTTTAGATGTTGAATAGGCAAAGCTGCCAAATCATCCGTACGAACACTACTTAAGCCACCGGCATAGCGCCCGATTGGGGTGCGAATAGCGTCATAAATATACACTTGTTGCATTATAGTTTCCCTTACAATAAATCAATGAGTTTAAGCGCTTGCCGTGTGACAGGTGACGGCTTTTTTTACCAAATACAGGCTGGCACGATAACGTTCTTCACCATAAATACGTTGTAAGTTATTTAGCGTCTTAAGCACGGTGTCGTAGCCAAGCATTTGTGCCCATTCAAACGGACCTTTGGGGTAATTTACGCCATACTTCATGGCCGCATCGATGTCTGCTTCAGAAGCGATGTTATGTAACACTGCTTCACAGCCTTCATTGATGAGCATAGCAATGGTGCGTAAAACATATAAACCAGGATGGTCGGCAGTCCAAATAACATGCACGTCAAGTCGGGCAAAGGCTTGCGTTACCAGCTCACGCTCATCATTATTACAGGCCATCGAGGCAGCCAATACAACAGCGCGGGCTTGTGACCAGTCCGCGTGCCAGTCCATCAGCATGACTTTGGCATCACCATGGTCAATCTCCACGGATTCACCCAGTGATAAACGGATGCTAACATCACCAATTCCGATACTGTTCTGGTCTGCATCTTCAAGAGTCACTGTGAGGCTATCAGCAACTTGTAAGCGTTCAACCAACCCTTTGGCATAAAGCCAATCACCGCGTACGATAATGTTAGGCAGCGCGGCATCGGTTGCTTCAACGGTGGGTAACGTATAGGCAGGGATTGCTGGCGTTTGGCTATAGTCATAAAACCCTTGGCCAGATTTACGGCCAAAGCACCCGGCATCGACCAATTCTTTTTGTACCAACGATGGGCGGTAACATGGCTCATAGAAGAAAGCCTGGTAGACGCTTTGGGTCACCGAGAAGTTAATATCTTGGCCAATTAAGTCTGTTAGCTCGCATGGCCCCATGGCAAAACGACCTGATTCACGCATGATAAAGTCAAGCTGCGCAGGTGTGGTCGCGTTTTCTTGCAGTGCGCGAAAGCCTTCAGCGTAGTATGGACGCGCCACACGGTTGACGATAAAGCCTGGGGTAGACTTGACGATTACCGGTACCTTTTTCCAAGCACTCATCAAGTCAAACAGGCCATCTGTAATCTCAGTCGCTGTTTGTAAACCGCGAACAATCTCAACAAGTTTCATCACTGGGGCTGGATTAAAGAAGTGTAAGCCTACTACACGCTCAGGGTTTGATACTGCTGAGGCAATCGCTGTAATCGATATTGACGACGTGTTTGATGCAAAAATTGTATCATTAGCACAAATATCAGCCAATTGGACAAAAAGCTGCTGTTTAATGTCTTGACGCTCAACAATCGCCTCAACAATTAACTGCACCGCTGCCATCTCATTAATATCTGTAACAATAGATAAGTTCTCTAGGGTGCTATCAAGTAGCACTTGAGACATCTTGCCTTTTTGGACTCGTTTGGCAAGTTGGCTTTCTAGTCCCGCTAAGGCGGCTTGACTTTTGGCAACATCTAGGTCAAAGAGATAGGTCGTGTGACCGTGCATAGCGGCCAACTGTGCAATGCCAATCCCCATCGTGCCTGCCCCAATAACGGCAATGGCTGCTTTTGATAAATCCATCGTTTCCATGATTAACGTCCTTGATAAATTGGGGTGCGTTTTTGCATAAAAGCTTGGACACCTTCTTTATAGTCAGCTGAGCGACCAGCAAGTCGCTGCAAGTCTCGCTCTAAGATTAGCTGATCTTCTAGGCTATTGTCCGCGGAGACATTGATGGCTTTTTTAATGAGACTTAGGCCGTAGGTCGGTTGGCTGGCCAAGTTTTCGGCCAATTTACTGGCTTCGCTACGTAGCGCTCCATCTTCGACCACTTGCCAAATCATGCCCCACGCCATCGCTTGTTCAGCAGATAGCTTATCGCCTAGCATGGCTAAGCCCATCGCACGAGCGCGTCCGACAACGCGTGGTAAGAACCATGTACCGCCTGAATCTGGTACAAGCCCAAGACGGCAAAACACTTGGATAAATGAGGCTGATTTGTCTGCCAATACCAAGTCACACGCCAAAGCGATATTCGCACCGGCACCAGCAGCCACGCCATTTACCGCACAGATCACAGGCTTTGGCATATCAGTAATCAGCTTAATCAGTGGATTGTAATAAGTCTCGATAGATAGGCCTAAATCTGGCGCATCAGCATTCGGGGCAACTGCGCGATCGCCTAAATCTTGACCTGCGCAAAAACCACGACCTTCAGCAGAGAACACTACAGCGCGAATGGTGCTGTCTTTTGACCATGCTTTTAGCACGCTGGACACTTCTTTGTGCATGACTTCATTAAAGCTATTAAGCTGTTTTGGGCGGTTTAAGGTAAGATAGCCGACAGCATTTTTTTCTTCGACGATAATCGTTTGATAGTCCATTACATACCTCTAAAAATTGGTTGACGTTTTTCTAAAAATGCACGGATGCCTTCTTGGCGATCTTGGGTGGCAGCAAGCCAAACAAATAGCTGACGTTCTTGCTTGAGGCCTTGGCTTAAGTTCACGTCGTGGATGGTTTTAAGTGACTGTTTGATAGCGCGAATGGCCAAAGGGGCTTGTTTGGCGATTTTGGCAGCCAAATCAATGGTGTATTGTACGGTCAACTCGGTTGGGCAGATTTGGGTGGTAATTCCATGTTGTTGCGCGCTTAATGCATTAATCCTCTCACCTGTCATCGCCCAACGCATAGCAAGCTGCTGACCAACTAAGCGTGCGAGGCGCTGTGTCCCCCCTGCCCCTGGTAGCATACCCAAGCCAATTTCAGGTAGCGCAAATTGGGCATTTTCGCCCGTAACCACGATGTCACCATGCAATACCAGCTCAAAGCCGGCACCGAGTGCATAACCATTGACCGCGATTAATAGCGGCTTGCTAAATTCATCGATTCGCTTCCATAAGGTTGGACGAATATCGGTTTGTAAGCTAACGGTATCGAGTTGAATAAGTTCATTAAGATCTGCACCCGCAGCGAAGCATTGGGTGTTGCCAGTAATAACGACCGCTTTTACATCGGTGTCAGCGTCATAGGCTTGAAGCTGTTCAACGACTTCTTGCAAAGTAGCGTTATTTAAGGCGTTGCGTTTTTCTGGGCGATTAAGCTCAATCAATGCAACGCCTTCTTTTGGGCTGGAGGTTTCAATGTAATTCATCCCTGAATCCTAATAAAAACAATGAAATAAGGAGTTTTTGCTAAACCCTACTTTGAATATAAAAACGATAAATAGCTAGGTTACTAACGTCTAACTATTACGCGTCAAAGCTCAATCTTATGTTGGCTGATACAGGTAATGCTTGGCAGCTGAGTACGTAGCCTTTATCTAACTCTTCTTGCTCAAGGCTATAGTTAACGGCCATTTCGACCTCACCTTCGATCACCTTACATTTGCAAGTGGCACACACACCGCCTTTACAGGCATAGGGTAAGTCAGCACCCGCACGTAATGCCGCATCTAAGATGCTGTCATCTTGTTTTGACACTTCAACGATCAGTTCACGTCCGTCCAAAATGATATTGACGCGTTCTTCGCTACGTTTTTCGATTTGCTGAGCAGTTGGTTTATTGACAGTCCCCGTATGGAAACGTTCGGTATGGATGTTGTTGCGATCGATACCAAGGTTTGGCAATACGGTCTCAATGGCTTCCATCATCTCTTCTGGGCCACAGGCAAAACAGTGGTCGACATCAGCACTGATAAGTTGGGCGTCAAACAACTGTTGTAATTTGTTCGCATCGATACGGCCATTAAAAATCTCGCTGTCACTCATCTCACGTGAGAAAATATTGACCAGCTGTAGGCGCGTTTTAAAACGGTCTTTAAGATCCATGATTTGCTCAGAAAACATGGTTTGTTTCCATGACCGATTGCCGTATACCAAGGTAAAATTGGCATCTGGTTGGGTGCTTAACACCGTTTTGACGATAGATAAAATTGGGGTAATACCACTACCAGCAGCAAAGCTTAGATAGTTTTGACCACCAGCTTTAGCGGCTTTTTGAAAGAAAACTCCTTGGGGTGGCATAACTTCTAGAGTATGGCCTACTTCTAGGTGTTCGTTTGCCCAAGTAGAAAATTGTCCTTGATCAATCTTCTTGATGGCAATGCTCATGTCTTCTTGCACATCACTACAGATTGAGTAGCAACGACGGATTTCGCCATTGTCTGTCATGTGACGGATGGTCAAATGTTGACCTGGTTGGTACTTAAAGGTTGCCGCGTCTTCCGAAGCAAGGTCAAATGCAATGCAAATCGCTTGCTCAGTTTGTGGCTGGATAGACTTGATAGTTAGTGGCAAAAATTGACTCATGCGAAAATCCTTCTTTCATTTTGCTTAGTTAGTGAGCTGACTGTCACGTGCGATCTCGCGACTACCCCTATCTTAGATACATTTAAAATAATCAAACGGTTCAAGGCAGTCGAGGCACTTATACAGCGCCTTGCACGCAGTTGAACCAAATTCGCTAATCAGTTGGGTTTTTTGACTGCGACAATGGGGACAGGTCACACCATCGGTTAGCGCCACGTGAGTACCACAGCTGTGTGAATCGCCTTGCGGCGGTGCAATGCCATATTCTTGCAGCTTTTGCTTACCTGCCTCGCTCATCCAGTCGGTCGTCCAAGCTTCAGACAAGTCAACCACCACCTTTACAGGGGTCAGCCCACGTTCGGTAAACGTGTTGGTAATCTCATCTTTTAGCATATCGGTTGCTGGACAGCCGCTATAGGTTGGTGTTAAACGCACCACGATTTCGTTATCTGCGTTGAGATCAACACCCCGAATCATGCCTAAGTCAAGCACGGTCAAAACAGGCACTTCTGGGTCATGAACTTCATTAAGAGCTTTCCAGCAGGCATCTGTGACTTGTGGAATTAACTGCATACTGTGACTCCCTGTCGTGTATGTTTACCAATTCATATTTGGGTAAGTACGTTGAATGTACTGTAATTCTGCCAAAATATAACCCAAGTGTTCGGTATGAGCGCCTTGCTTCGCACCACGGCGGTATGCGCCAATCTCAGGCAACGTTAAGTTCAAATGTGCCAATCCACTTTCAACCTCCGCTAACCATTCAGCTTTTAGAAGATCAAGTTTCGGTAAGACGCCATTATCAACCAAGGCTTGTTCGTCAGCGGTGAGTTCAAACAATTCAGCAGTAAAGCGCCATAGGTTGTTCAGCGCTTGTTGCGTTTTGTGGTGTGCCTCATCGGTGCCTAGGCTTAAGCGTTCCATCCAGGCATGTGAGAAACGTAGGTGATATTTTGCTTCTTTTAACGACTTTACACCAAAGGCTGCAATATCTACGTGGCTGCTTTGGCTTAACGCGTCAAGTAACAATACATGGTAATGATCCATCAACCATTGCCGCACCATCGTTTGGGCAAAATCTACATTGGGCTGTTCACATAGCAATAGGTTGCGATATTCACGTTCGGTACGTAAAAAAGCCAAGTTGTCTTCATCACGACCCAAGCCTTCGATTTGTCCAGCCAGACTAAGCACCGTACGTGACTGGCCCAATAAGTCTAAACCGATATTTGACAAAGCAATATCAAGCTCAAGCTCAGGGGCATGTCCACACCATTCAGACAAGCGGTGCGATAGGATCAATTGGCTATCACCAACATGAAGTAGAAATTGTGTTAACGCTTGGTTATTCATCGATTGTCTCCTACCTTAAATATGCTCAATACCATCTGGAATTTGATAGAAGGTAGGATGACGATATACCTTGTCGAGTGATGGCTCAAAAAACTCTGGTTTTTCCTCAGGTTGCGATGAGGTGATCAGCTCTGATTGCACTACCCAAATGCTCACACCTTCATTACGACGGGTGTAGACATCACGTGCGTTTTGCAGAGCAATTTCATCATCTGGCGCGCGCAAGCTACCAACATGACGATGACTTAAACCTTGTTTACTACGGATAAAAACTTCGTAAAGTGACCAGTTGTTTTTGCTTTCCATGGCTAATTTTCCTTTAAAAAATATTAAGCGGCTTTTTGAGTATTGGCGTGTTGTTTCTGTGCATAGACAGCAGCAGAGTCACGAACCCATTTGCCCTCTTCCCAAGCTTTACGTCGGGCTTCGATACGCTCATGGTTACACGGGCCTTTACCAGCAATCACGGCAAAGAGTTCGTCCCAATTGATTTCACCGAATTCATAGTTGCCGGTTTCTTCGTTAAACGTTAAATCTTTGTCAGGAATGGTTAAACCAAGTTGTAACACCTGTGAGACGGTGTTATTCACGAATTTTTGGCGCAACTCATCGTTACTGAATAGTTTGATTTTCCAATCCATGCTAAGAGCACTGTTGGGTGAATTATCATCATTTGGACCGAACATCATCAGCACAGGCCACCAGAAGCGATCGACTGCATCTTGTGCCATGGCTTTTTGTTCAGGTGTACCATTCGCCAATACCATCATGGCTTCGAAGCCTTGACGTTGGTGGAAGCTTTCTTCTTTACAGATACGAACCATGGCGCGAGCATATGGACCATATGACGTCCGGCAAAGCGCCACTTGGTTAACGATAGCGGCGCCGTCAACTAACCAGCCGATAGCAGCGATGTCAGCCCACGTTAGAGTTGGGTAGTTAAATATTGATGAGTATTTCATGCGGCCAGCAACGAGTTTGTCCATCATATCGTCACGATCTGCGCCTAAGGTTTCAGCGGCGCTGTATAGATACAATCCATGACCTGCTTCATCTTGGACTTTAGCCAACAATACGGCTTTACGCTTGAGTGTTGGTGCACGTGTAATCCAATTACCCTCAGGTAACATACCAACTACTTCTGAATGTGCATGCTGACCAATCTGGCGAATGAGCGTTTTACGATAAGCATCTGGCATCCAATCTTTTGGCTCAATTGAAATGTCCTTTTCAATCTTGTTGTCAAATAATTCTACTTGCATGTTCATGTGATACCTCGTCCTTAACAAGTGTTTGTGTTATCTAATTTAAAGCGATACTGTTTTAAAATCAACATCTATTTTTATGTATCGTTTTATTTTTTAGCTATTTTATTCATAAGTTATTGTTTTAAAACAATATTTATAGCAGTAAATTCTTAAAAAAATATTAATAATATTAAATATGCTTGACTTTTTGGTGATTTGAATACAGATTATGACACGTTAAGTTTATATTTTTATCTATAATGTATCGTAAAAGGAGTTATTATATGTCAGACATTAAAACGTTAAGCTCACTCGTCCTCGGTGAAGCCTACGTTGCACAAAGCGATTTTCGCACCGTGCATCATGCGGTCACCGGCGAACCAATTTATCAAGTCAGTAGCGCTGGTATCGATACCAAAAAAGTGGTTGAATACGCCAAAGAATATGGCTCAGCGCTTGCTAACTGGACATTCCACCAACGCGCTAATGCACTGAAACTGGTCGCACAATATCTACTTCAACGTAAAGAAGACTTTTATGCGTTGGCCACGGCAACGGGTGCGACACGCAAAGATGCCTGGGTCGATGTTGAAGGGGGCATCGGTACTTTATTTGCATATTCGAGCCTCGTGCGCCGTGAGCTAAGCGATGAGACCGCCTTAGTTGAAGATGTTTGGATTCCTCTATCAAAAAATGGTACGTTTGGCGCTCAGCATATCTTGAGCCCGAAAACGGGCGTGGCCATTCATATTGATGCGTTTAACTTCCCTATCTGGGGCATGTTAGAAAAAGTCGCACCGACTCTATTAGCCGGTGTCCCTTGTATCGTCAAGCCTGCAACCGAAGGCGCTGAGCTGACTCATGCAGTGGTAGCCGCGATTCATGAAAGTGGTCTATTGCCAGAGGGTTCATTGCAGCTGATATGTGGACAAACCTATGACTTGTTTGACCATCTAAATCCCCAAGACACCATTACCTTTACAGGTTCTGCAGTAACGGGTCAAAAACTACGAGCCCATCCACACTTGAACGCCCATTCAATTCCTTTCACCATGGAAGCCGATTCGGTGAACAGTGCCATTTTAAGCCCAGCTGCCAACGATGAAACTATCGATTTGTTTGTACGCGAAGTTTTCCGCGAAATTACTATCAAAGCTGGTCAAAAATGTACTGCGATTCGTCGCGCGTTTGTTCCTGCAGCCTTGCTAGAAACAGCGCAAAATCGCCTAGTTGAAAAACTACAAAAAGTCGTGGTCGGTGACCCAAGCCGTGAAGACGTGACCATGGGTACATTAGCTAGCGTGAAGCAAAAACTTGACGTCACAGAAAAAGTCGAGCAACTAAGCCAAGAAGCCGAAGTAGTATTCGGTAGTCACTTACGTGAAGACTTCACTTTACAAGTAGACGACGCAGAAAAATCAGCCTGTTACCCACCAACCGTGTTGGTCTGTAATAACCCAGTCCAAGCCGAAAACATTCATCGCATCGAAGCATTTGGTCCAGTTGTCACCCTAATGCCATACGGCGACCTAGAAGAACTCGGTGCACTGGTGGCACGTGGTGAAGGTAGCTTAGTTGCCTCTATCGTGCGTAATGCAGACGAAAACATCGAAGCCTTATTGAAAAAAATTGCCCCTTGGCATGGCCGTGTACATATCTTAGATAGCGAAAGTGCTCGTGAAAGTACGGGTCATGGTTCACCTCTCCCATTACTTGTACACGGCGGCCCAGGCCGTGCCGGTGGCGGCGAAGAACTTGGTGGTCTGCGAGCCGTTAAACACTACATGCAACGTACTGCCATCCAAGGCTCACCCAATGCTTTGACACAAGTCGGTCACAGCTGGACAGCTGGGGCGCAAGTGTTTGAAGATCGTGTCCATCCGTTCAAAAAATCATTCGATGAACTTCGTATTGGAGAGCGTCTATTGACCGCACGTCGTACAGTGACTGAGGCAGATATCGTTAACTTTGGCTGCTTGAGTGGTGACCACTTTTACGCTCATATGGACAAAATTGCGGCGGCAGATTCGTTCTTTGGCGAGCGTGTCGCCCATGGTTACTTTATCGTATCAGCGGCCGCCGGCTTGTTTGTTGACGCACCAGCTGGTCCAGTTATCGCTAACTACGGTATGGAAAACCTACGCTTCGTTGAGCCTGTCAAGATTGGTGACACCATTCAAGTTGAATTAACTTGTAAACAAAAGACGCCAAAGGCACAACGCGACCCAGCGGAAAAAGCTCATGGCGTTGTAGTATGGGATATCAAAGTTAAGAACCAACGCAACGAATTGGTCGCAACTTATGACATCTTGACCTTAGTTGAGCGTAAGGCTTGATACCTATATGGATCTGCAAAAAAGGAGTCGTCATGACTCCTTTTTTTTCAACTAAAGCAAACTTTATTAATAAAACATATTGACGTCAGGTTGTAGAATGGCTAAATTATAAAACATATGATACATAATTTTATTTTTAATAAATAAAAAGTATCATTAATTTATATTAGGTAATGCTTTGCTAGGATAGCTAAGCTGTCGAGTCGTTTCTAGGACAATACATAGACAAGGAGTCACTAATGACCACTACCACCGCAATGGCTGAAAACGCCTCGCTTGCTATACATCAGGATAAAAAAGTACTCACTGCCACCCTAGTTGGTACTGCGATTGAATGGTATGATTTTTTCATCTATGCACAAGCCGCAAGTCTCATATTTGCTCCCCTGTTTTTCGCTGAAGTCAGCAAATCAAACCCTATGCTCGCCCAAATCATCGCTTTTGCGACCGTTGGTATCTCATTTCTATTTCGCCCATTAGGCGCAATCGTATGTGGTCGCTTGGGTGACAAGTACGGTCGCAAGATGGTATTGGTAACGACCCTGATTTTGATGGGTGCGTCAACGACGTTAATAGGCTTCTTGCCGACTTATGCGCAAATTGGTGTATTAGCACCTTTGGCTTTGGTATTTTTACGTATTATCCAAGGCTTTTCTGCAGGTGGTGAATGGGGCGGTGCAGCATTGTTATCTGTCGAGCATGCACCCCTTAACAAACGCTCACTATTTGGGGCTTACCCACAGATTGGCGTACCCATCGGTATGATTTTAGCGACTGGTGTCCTGCTACTCTTAAATTTGATTTTGGGTAAAGAAGCCTACCTCGAGTGGGGTTGGCGCATTCCATTTATATTATCAATTGCATTGATCATCGTGGGCACCTTTATCCGTCGTTCGGTTAAAGAATCACCAGTGTTTGAAGCCATGCATCGACGTAAAGCAGAAGCCTCTGCACCATTATCATTGTTATTCAAAAATCACACGCCAACAGTTCTTAAAGCGGCTTTAATCTTTATGGGAGTCAATGCAGGTGGTTATATCCTTATCGCTTTTATGGTGGGTTATGGTCAAAAAGCCTTAGGGCTTAGCCCTACTTTGACCATGCTAATCGTAGTTGCGGCTGCTTTTTCTTGGTTAGTATCAACCCTTTGGGGCGGCATATTAGGTGATAAAATTGGTCGTCTAAGGATTTTTAAATTAGGCTATATCTTATTGTCGTTATGGTCGATTCCAATGTGGTTTTTGATTGATACCAAATCTCCGTTTTTATTTATGCTAGCATTGGTGATTTGGGCTATTCCCCTAGGTTTTACTTATGGTCCATTGTCAGCTTTATTTGCTGAAATGTTCCCTGCTAAAGTACGTTTTTCAGGGGTATCCATCAGCTATGCATTAGGTTCTATTATTGGTGGTGCGTTCGCTCCGATGATTGCCCAATGGATTATGGCAACTTATCAACAGTCATGGATGATTGGTTTGTATATTACTATCGTCTCATTAATTTCACTATTCACGCTTTACACGATTAAAAAAGACCCACAAGGCGTTGATCTATCTCTCTAAATAAATTTAGAGAGATGCTGAAAAATATCACCATGTAAATGTTATAAATATTTTCTCAGCACATGACAGAAAACTTGCCCTACCTCACCTTTAACGGTTAAACAGCTGATTAACTGTCGAAATAACGAAGTATCGTGATTGAAAAATACCAAACACAAGGCCTCAACCAGCAGGTCTAGGCCTAAAATGAACAAACTGGCTTGAGGGCTTGTGTTTGACTTTAGCTTGCGCTTTAGGGGTTTATTTTTAGTAGCTTAAAGACCTGTTACCAATAAATTATTGGCAACAGTCTTTACACTGATAGTTCTGCTTGCCATAGCTTTTGAGCTATTTTTCCTTAAACTACAACTTTGACATTTGGTACAATTAATATCTATTAGTGTTTTTATAACCTCAAATATATTATCTTACTTTGTCTATTACCCTCCTTTATTTCCTCAACATACTCTCTGACACACTACCTTAAATCAAGCTATAACTTATTAGATAGCACAAACCGACGCTATGGCATTCAAAATATCAGGCCACATTCCCATATGCTATGGATTTATTTTGCTGTGATGAGTTAAAAAATCCATACATGCTATTATTCGTATAGCATAGAA
Source organism: Psychrobacter sp. AOP7-B1-25 (assembly GCF_052376195.1). Taxonomy (NCBI): domain Bacteria; kingdom Pseudomonadati; phylum Pseudomonadota; class Gammaproteobacteria; order Moraxellales; family Moraxellaceae; genus Psychrobacter; species Psychrobacter sp. AOP7-B1-25. Next base: position 54,520 of record NZ_JBQSVK010000004.1, on the reverse strand, counting down.
GGTTAAAGCATGAAATCCAGTTTTCTCAGTTGTTATTAGGGTTTGTGCTATGGTGTCATTGATATGAACAATTAAGTTTAGCGCTGCAGCATTATCAATAGTATTACCATTTTTTTGAGCATAGATCAGCGCACGCAATGTACGAGCCAGAATATAATTGCTCAGGTGATGAAGACTCCGCCATCGAGGGACTGTAAATCTTATTATAATAAACACACATACTTATCTGTAAATATTAAAAGCTTAGAAAGAGGTTTCCAACGATATACTAAATATAGCCTCGGTAACCTTTTTTAATTTGGCATTTTATTTAGGTGATATTGTTAACATTGGGTTTTGATCAGGTAGCATCAGTTGCCAAGGATTTTTTGACTGCTATTGACTACTAAACATTGGAAAAAATTTATCCAATCAGATCATTCGTGATATAAAAGCCAATATTAATCGGATAGCAAGTCAATAAACCTTAAGAAGTTGTTAAAAATAAATACCTAACAACCTTAACCCTAATAATAAAGGATTTCGCTAATTTAGTCGTTGCGTGGTGGACGCACCATCAAATAAACCCATAACTATTAAAGCACAAACAACCCCACATAAAACAGCTATTCTAATCATATTAATAAAGCAGCTGTCAAGTTTATAATACGGCCACATCCCGTGAGATATATTCAACACCGTCTAAGAGTACGATTTTCCGGTGAAGACTTGAATGTTTAATGGGGTGCTATTAGCGTCGGTACTTCGCCAAGGCTTATATCGACGATTAGGATAATATTGGAAGTTGATAAATTTTTGCGTAAATCAATGTGCTGACAAGTACTCCAAACCCACTTAACCAAACCATATATATATGAAAATTTGACCACTCGATATTCCATGTAATTTTATTTTTTGAGCTCAACCCTTCTGTAATACTGATGCCAAGCGTCAACCAAAATCCACCTACTAGATAACCGCCTAGTACATCGCTTAAATAATGTTGGTTCAATACAACCCTGCTTAAACCAATCAACATGATAAAAAGAATAGCCATTGTAAATATACGAATTTTTTGAGTAAAATTTTGGCTAAATCGAATCAGCAGGTAAGCTATAAATCCATATAACGCCATAGCAGTAGTCGCATGGCCACTTGGAAACGAATAAGTTTGCACAGACAATATGTTATTAGCAGGTCTTTCACGCTGAAATAAATATTTCATCAAAGAAGTAAATGTCGTACTGCCTAAAGTAGCAATCAACAACCCTACAATTACATAGCGTTGTCGCTTTACCCAGCAATTCACAGCAGCGAAAAAGACCATCAAAACGTAGATAGGCGTAGACGCCAAGCTGGTTATCAGAACAAAAAATCTAACGACATTGGAGTCCTGTAGAGAATTCATCTGCATCGACACAAAATGGTCTATAGTTATAATATGATTCGGTATAGCCATAGTTTTGGTTAGTCCTACGAACAACACTAATATGCAACCCATTACTACGCATAAAAGCATCAAGGGTAAACCGTAAAAACTCCGTATGCTGAACCGTTGGGAAATTGTCGCATACAACTTAGGATGCTTATCTTTAAAATTAATGACACATTTATTTTGTCCAAAATTTCGTTGAATCTTCAAAATATAGTAAAAAAATTGAGTAAAGAACCTATGACCATAATGAATGACTATATGATGTAAAATCAACAAGACTGTGACAACCAAAAAAACTAGAAAGCCTAACGCAAATAATGGCTGATTTTCTGGTGCAAATGATATCATCATCAAACCTCTTGTTTGTTGGCAACAGTAGATTATATCTATAGAGAACCAATCAGGTAATTCCACTGGTTCAATTTCTCAGTGAGGACTTCTACTTTTAGCCATCTGCTATTTACTTTAGGAGATCTGGTTATTAAGATTACGACAATTTATGTCGTGGTATATACTGTAATAACTAATCCTCTCATCACTGTAGAAAATAGGCTAGACCCTAGCCTATTTTTTGGTCTTCAAAATATGTATTTAATACTATCACTGACTGAATAGTCTGTCGGTTCAAATCCGGTTACGCTTACCAGATTCAAAAAGCCCCAATCTTAGATTGGGGCTTTTTTGGCTGTGGAATATAGGATGTAGCAAAAAACCTCTATTTTCATCGATTTATAATTATGATTATTCGCTCAACTCGAAGTTACTTGAAAAAGCAACGGTGACCAAATGGTAAGTAGTTTTTCAAAGCGCTTAACCTAAACAACAGTTAAACATAATATGAGATCTTTCTCCAAATTAAAAAAGCCATAAAAATAATTACTCTTATGGCTTTACTATTTTTTATATATTGAAGCTTTGAGTTAAATAAGCTCCTTTAAATCAGTCAGCTTGTCTAAAACCGCATCAGGTGAATATTTCACTAGCTGCTGCTCATTTTGCGCACCAGATAGCACACCTAAAACTAGCCCGCACCCTGCATTCTTACCTTCTTCAATATCGATACCACTATCCCCCGCTTTTAACACTTGCTGGAAGCTATCAATACCAAATTGCTTCATTGCAAGAGTAATCATATCGGGGCTTGGACGGCCATTAACGACATCATCGGCTGTTATTAATGCATCTACTTGATCCCCCACAGACCAACCTAAGATAGTCAAAATTTTATTAGCAGTTTTAGCATCATATCCTGTATTTAACACCACTTTACGACCGCTCGCCTTCAACTGCTCGAACAACTCTGACATGCCTTCAAACTCAGACAAGGTGTCTTTGCTATAAGCAGTTGCAAGATTGACTTTAAATGCTGCAAACGCCTTATCTGTTAATGATTCAATATCAGCATCAGATAAATCTAACCTGTTTAAAATATCGCGGATGGCGTTGCGTTTTTCTTTACCTGCACCATATTCTAAACATAACTCAAGACTCACTTGCTTGTCTGACTTGCCAGCGCTATTCAGTGCTTCATTGATGGCATTACATACGGTTTTATAGACTAGGTTACCTTCCTCTACTGTTGTGCCAGCCATATCAAATACACAGAGCTTAATATCAAAAAATTTGTTTTTAATACTGTTTAAACTATCACCATGTGAGCTGCTACTTATTATATTATTATTTGCTGTATTCATTACTTTGATTCCAATACCAGTTCAATTAACTCTTCGCCAAATGCGAAACCTGTTGATGCCCCTGTACCACTGGTGACTGAACCGACCACCACGCCCTTTTCAGGTGATGTCTTAAATACCACGTCATCTGCACTTGGATATACACCCAACCAGTGCTGAGTAATATCTATCTCACCAATATCCATCACCTGCTTAAATTCATTAATGATTAGGTCATCAATTTGAGTGTCTCTAAACGGCAGCTCTCTATCACTATAGTCATGACTATCGCCAATGATTAGTGAGCCATCTTCAGACTGAACCACAATTAGGTGGACACCTGCTTGACGCTCTACACTTTGAATATCATCAAGTAAGGTTTTTAGTACCGTAGCTTCAGGTAATTGAGCAAATCCATCATAACGGGCAAAGCTTAAATCTGACATAACGGCGGCATTTAATTTAAATGCTCTTTTAGGCATGACTCGCATCATATTTAACGTACACATTTTAGCTTTGGTCTTAGCGAGTACTTCTGGATATAAGCCAGTAAAGTCAGCTCCTGGGCAGACCACACAGTGCTCAGCGTTAAGGACACCACGGCTGGTATACACTTTTGGTAATTCCACCGAAGTCACCGTGGTATGATTATAAAAGTCCACACTTTGTGTTTCTTGTAACCAATGAGCCAGCTTAGCGATTGCGGTATTGGACTCTACTCTAAGCTCATGTGGACTATATAACACACCCTCACCCTTGTTCAGATAAGGCGCGGCTTCATTAATTTCAGACGGTGTCAGCAGTCGGCACCCCTCACCCATTTCCGTCTTTAAAAAAGCGTGTGCAACATCTACCGCTTCAGGTCTCTGCATTAACATATGCAGACCGACATGCTCTACCTGAATACCTGCTTTTGGGGCAATCTCGGCCCAAACATTACGCGAGTGCATGGCGCGTTGCCAATGCTCACCTCGACGCTGACCACTAACCGTCACAAATCCAAAATTACGAACAGAGGCATCTTTGTTCTGAGATTGGCGTTCTACAACTGCGACACTCAGCCCTTTTTTAACGGCGGCATAGGCGCTTGCCAGTCCAACGATACCCCCACCTACGACGACGACATCATATGTTTTATCAGAAAGTATTTTGCTCATTGTCATATCTTCTCTTCCCATACACCTTTATTGATTAGCCCTCTACTTGCTTAACCTATGAACTAATATAGCTAAGCATGAATGGGCATTATTTTGTTTGAACTAAAATTACTCACCATGGAAAAAAGCACGATGCTTATCTAACAGCTCAGCAGTTAATGGCTCTGGATAGGTCTTAGAATTATCAATCTGATTCTCAGCGGCTACTGTCTCGCCGTCATACACAATATTTGGATAAATCTCTAATAAACCTGGGCGAGCTTTAGTGACAATTAACTCAGCCATTTTCATTGCTTTAGGATTGGTCTTCTCTCCCTTATCAATAACAGCAACCGATTCAGTCAATGTGTAATTACCTTCACTGGGATCTACAAAATCAATTGGTAAACCTTTTGCTTTATTAGCGACTGCCTGATGACGTAGTCCGAAACCGATAGGCACCTCACCTGCCATTACCTTTTTAAGAGGACCAGAGCCAGATAGCTCTAAATTAGGTCCTGCATTTTCACGAATAGCATTCATGATTTGTTGACCTTCAGCATCGGTACCATATTCAGCAGCAATATCCTGTACAAACAACCAACCAGTTGATGAACCATTTGGATCAACCATAGAAATTTGATTTTTATAAATAGGATTTGCTAAGTCTTTGGCACTGATAGGTATGGGAATATTATTGGCTTCCATCTCTTTGGTGTTGAGTAAGATGGCACCCGTAAAGCTGAGAATCGGTGCATAGTAATTAGGCGTCGTAATCTGCGGGTTTGCCGTAAATGCTAACGCTTTAAACATTGGGTTCTTTGCTTGAGCACTTTCGATATAAAACGAGCTCATTGTCACCATATCAGCTTCAATATTTTTTCCTTCTGCTAATAGCCGTCCACCAAGCTCACCTGTTCCGAATGATTGAAATATGTATTGACCTTCAAAGCCTGCCTCATCAAGCACCTCTTGAATAATCTCGACTGCCTCTTCATCAGCATTACTATAAATAATCACCTCCTCACCAGCCGTATCTCCTGAGCTTTTCGCTCCACAGCCTGCCACTAAAACTCCACAAGTTAATCCCGTTATTATCGTTTTAAATAAATTCATTGTTTTTCCTGATTATTTGAGTGATTAAAGGTTAAATTAGTTCTCGTAACATCAACACCTAAACTGTGTTGAAATACTTAAGCGACCGTCGTCACTGTGATTTTTTTCACTTTTATTTTTATTGTGCCGTTGATGCTTCTGGTATAAAGGTATCGAACTACTGCGAAGAATATTAATACCGTGATATTTGTGAGTAGCGCCATCAGCGACAAGATAAAAATCTCATCAAAGCGGGCGAAGTGCTGTAATTCAACAATTTTTGTAGTCAGCACCATCGTCTTCGCACCTGAAATGAATATCACTGCACTGATGCTGACCATCGCACTAATAAAGAAGTACGAGGCCACTTCGATAAGCGTAAGTATTGAGTTGGGTACAACGATTCGGCGTAAAGACTGCAGCCATGAGTCTCCAAGCAAAGAAGCTGTGGTCTCCCAGCCTAAGTTCATTTTTGACAGCGCATTTTTGCTCAAGAGATAAGGTGTCGAGAAGTAATGAATGATATTACTAATCACAATAATGAAGATGGTGTTCGATATCGATGACCCTGAAAAAACCATCAGATAAGCAATACCAATAACCATACCTGGCACTGTATTGGTTACTAAAGCTGAGCTTTCTATCGTCAGCTTTCCTATCTTGAATAACCCTGAGCGCTCGTATATCAACGCGGCAACATAGGTAATAATAGTTCCAAAAACAGCTGTTAGTGTGGCGACAATAAGTGAGTTCTTATACACTCGCATCAGGTTCGAGGACTCGATCACCTTAGTAAACGTGTCTGTACTAAACGCCATCTCGTAAGGCCATGTCTTAATCCATGGAATGATGAATATCACAGCAAATACGAATAACAGCGAAATCAAAATACCACTGGACAAAACACCCAGAATTCTGTCTTTGACTTTAGAGGTAGGCAAGTCAAAATGCTCTACTGAATCATACCTGACATTAAATCGAGCCACATACCAAAGCAGTAGAATGCTCAAAACAGAGGGGATTAGCATAAACAAGGCAACCACAGAGCCCTTTTCAAACGAGGGAGATGCACCCAGTATTTGGGTATAAAGCTCAGTGGCGATAACCTTGTACTGACCACCAATAGAGGCTGGAATACCAAAGTCAGTAAAGGCCAAAAAGAAGCATTGAATGATAGCGGCTGCAAACGTACCAATTAAGGGACGAATGACCGTCATATCTATCTGGCGTAAGCGTGAATCGCCCATCAGTTCTGATACGATTACGAACTTCTTATCCAAATATTGAAAAGTATTGTTAAGCAGTAAAAAGGCTATTGGCAAGGTATAGATGGTGTAGCCAAGCCACATACCATAGAAACCATATATATCTTCAAACAGCTGAAAGCCAATCATCTTAGTGAGTAGACCTTGCTTACCAAAGGTGTAAATAATGGCGAATCCATAAGTCACTGTTGGCAATAGCATTGGGAACAGTGATGCAAGTTTAATTGTTTGTTTAAAACCCTTTGGCAAGTTAGTCCAGTGCACAGTATAAGCAAGAATAAATGCCAAAAAGGTGGCACTCATCGCACTAACAATGGCGACAAAAAAACTATTTAACATCACTTGTCTGAAGTCATTACTGCTGATGATATCGACGTAATGGCTTAGACCTAATCCATCAGCCACATTAAATGACAGCATCAACATTTTGCCCAAAGGCACAAACATAAAGACAAGAAATAGCGCACCAATGAAAAGCCACGAAGCTTTCATTAGCGGTGAGTTATTAAGTTTCATAATGACCTACGCGCGAAATAAGTAAATTTTAAGAGACCAGGGTTAGCCTAGTGCGATTAACCTGTGGAAGTGTCTTTAATGGATTTAGTAGCTGTACGCTGGATTATGGCGTTGATATCTTCAGTGACTGAGCTACCGTTTAGTGTAGGTCTCATTTGAGTGTATTTTTCTAATGGATCAGCTGGCGCACTGTCTGCCTCAAATAGGCTCAAGATATTACGACGTTTGATGTTTAGCTGATTTAAGATAAAGCTCTTAACAAAATCATTGGCAGGGTTTTTGATGATTTCTGATGGTTTAGCATATTGAGCCACTTTGCCGTCTGATAACAACAAAATGCGATCAGAGAGTGTCATCGCTTCTTCAGGATCATGTGTCACAATCAAAGTGGTTAGCTCGTAACGCTCTGCAATCTCACGAATACGTGCCTTAATGGTCTCTTTAATGACCCCGTCTAAGGCAGACAATGGTTCATCTAGTAGTAAAATTTTAGGTTTCATCACTAAAGTACGCGCTAATGCAACACGCTGCTTTTGTCCACCAGAGAGTTGGCTGATTCGCTTGTTCAAATGCGGCTTAATTTCCAAAAGGTCAACCAGATCATCAACCTCCGCTTGTGTGCTGACATTAGGTCTATTACGTAGCCCATACTCAATATTCTGTTTTACATTCAAGTTAGGAAACAAAGCATAGTCTTGAAATACAATATTAAAACCTCTGTGCTTCATAGGCACACGTGTGATGTCTTCCTTATCATAAGCAAGCCGACCAGAACTAATATCAGTTAGACCTAAAATAATATGCAGCAACGTGGTTTTCCCGCAGCCAGATGGGCCCAATATTGAAACAATCTCGCCCTTATTCACTTTTAGGGAGATATCCTCAAAAATAACTTTGCCATCATACTTCTTAGTCACATTTCTTAGTTCTAACATAATTCAAGCCCAAACTTATATTTTGGTATTAGCAGTGAGTGATAGCTCAAGCAAATACACTTAGGTAAATTTCTCAATGCTTTAATCGTTTACACGTAACTAATATAGAAGATAAATATGACAGTTTGGCGTCAAATATAAGGTTAACTTATACATTTAATCATTCAGTCTTATTTATCGTGTATAACTTCCCGTACTTCTCAGAGATAAGCCTGACAATCTCTGCAACTGAAACCTATATGAAAGACGGGGGTCATATGATGAAAAAACCTTATACCTATAATCAGCTAAATATCTTGAATTCTGTGCTTGAAGAAGGCAATTACACGCAGGCAGCTAAACGTTTGGGCGTTTCTCAATCCGCCATTAGCCAAGCATTATCTACGCTTGAAAACAACCTTGGGTTTAAGCTATTTATACAGCGTGGCAGGCACTTTGTGCCAACAGATTACTGTTTAGAGCTTGGATCGATAACGAGTAAAGTGCAAGCAGTTGAAGATGAACTAGATCAGCTGATTCAAAGAAGTAAAGTTTTTGAATCAGCTATATTGAAGGTAGGTCTATGCAGCCCGCTGCCGGGCACTGAAATTATTAAGCAGTTTAGTCAGCGCTATCCCAAGCTACAGACTGAAATCTATTTTGGTAATTTCCATGAAACGTTTAGTAGAGTGGTTAACGGTCAGGTAGATGTTGGTATTCTTGCAAATGTCCCGAAAAGTGACAAGTTACAGTTTAAGAAATGTGCTACCCAAAGGCTTGTTGCTTTGTGCTCACCGAACCATGCTTTTGCATCAAGAGAATCTATAAGCTTAACTGAATTAGCGACTGAAACTGTTATATTCCGCACACACGGCTCCACCACTCAAAAGCTTATAAATGAGGCACTAGCAAAAATTAATTTAGAGATAACCCCTACGTATATCGTAAACACCCAAGAGAGTGTTTACGATGCGGTTTACCAGAACTTAGGTGTGGGATTTGCATGGAGCGAAAGCGCGATCAGAAAAGGTGGTTTTGTGAAGGTACCCATTGCGGAGCTACTTTCAGACTATGATGAGGTGGTCTTTTCACTTAAAAATGTCAATAACTTAGTGGTGACTGCTTTGATGAACTCTTTGGATAACGATGGCTAGACCATATCAAAAAAATATTTTAGTGTTTTCAATATATACGCATCTTACGAATTAAGTGTTTTTGCCTCGAACCCTTCTACCATAAGACTCGTTGTAGGAATATGTTCTGTTTGCCATACAGGTAGCAAAGTATTGGCTATATAATTAGCATTCTTTCGTCTATCATCCTAAATTATACGAAATTAACTGACCACAGACCTTGATCATAGGAAAGAAAATGTCGTTCTTTTATCCTAAAGATGTAGATTTTATGGAGATGTTTGGGTGCGAGAGCCATGTAGATAAGGATGGTTTGCTAGAATCCACATTCATTGATACACAAAATAAAAAAATGGTTTTTTCTATCAGTGATATGCAGAACTCAATATCTGCTTATGTATATCAAGATGAAGCAGTAATATTTAAGATATATGAAGAAGGAGCGATGAGGGTCATGATATATGAAAATCAGATCATTATAGAATATCTGAATTATCAGGATTTATACGCTAAAAGACTGACTATTATTGATGTTTATCCAATATTTAAAATTGACCACTCTACTCTGGTAGACAAGGATATGAACCAGCTAAACTAAATATTTTAAAGGTATTATCATATTAAGATGTACCTACACCGAACCAATCAGGTACTTTTACCAGTTCGGTACCCTAGTGAGGACTTGAACACTAAGCTGTGGGCTAATGATAGTAATGATTCGAGTTACCGAAATAATTGCAGTGTACTTCACAGTGTACATATTGAGATATTTAATATGATTTGATTGTCTCACTCTTTTAACTAAAATAAACGCCTAATCACTAATGAATCATTTGATTTATCAAAATCCCTGAAAAATAATTTCCTTTTTTCTATCTAAACAAGCAGTCACAAGCGTTCTAGGGCAACCGGTGTATGACCCTACCTTGATAATAGGCAAATTATAAAATGCATCATCCACGTCATCTAATTCAATTTTCCAAATATTTGGATGTCTATCGGTCTTATCTTTTAACACCTTTCTAAACGTTTCTCCGACATAGATACTATAGCCGTTAAGTATGTCAGCTGACTCCCGTATAATTTCATTATTGTGCGAATACTGACTTAATAAATAGTTTTCTATAATATCTAGAGATATCAATAGAGTAGTCAAGCTAATCCCTTATATACAAAGGTTTTGAATCTATAAATCTATTCAAAGCATTTGATAAATCTATTAGCCAATATTGGAATAGATCGAAGCGTTCTTCTCTTGTTTTTTCAGTCATCATTTTTAACCTATTTTTGACAGTTTTAAAAGGTATACCTATTTTCAATCATTTTTCTTACAATTTTTTTACTCACCTGAATAATATTCAAGCATTTGTATTAATTCTTGAAAATCAGGATGATCACCTCGAAAGCCTTTAATTGCTTCAAGTAAGTAATCTTTTCCATTATAGTAGTTAACATCCCCACCATTTTTTAACATCAATTCTAGTACATCTAACCTATCAGGCATCAGCAAAGTCATTCTCAGAGGTATAAGGTTATCTCTATTAGTAATGTTTGGATCTGCCCCTGCTTCTAATAAGGCAATAGCGGCTTCTGCATTTTCTCCTCGCATTGCATAGTGCAATGGTGTCATGCCATAACTGTCTTGAGCATTGATTGGGACACCTTTTTCTATAAAAAACTCAATAGTTTTTTTCGGTGGTTCTTTTGGGTTAAATCCCATTGAGAGCTGATGTAGCCAGTTCCATTTATCAGTTGGAGATGTTTCAAAGTAATCCATATTGTTACTTTCGAATAATTCAGAAGCTTCTTTTATCAGGCCTTCTTTAAAAAGCCTAAAAACTTTCATTCGTAGTTTTTTGTATTCATTCATAATTATTTTTCTTTGCTTCTATTGCTATTAAGAAATTCTTGCATTTCATCTGTTAGTTCTTGTGGAATATCTTTGCCTTCCATCTCATCAGTATGACTAATATTAAGCTATGCTATCAATTCCTTAGTCATTGAAGTCATTTTTAGCACTAGAAGTTAGATTCCTGTATAGCGCATCGAACTATCGGCTATCTCTTTATCAGCCCATTATTATCATCGGTTTTTAATGCTGGTACACGTTCTTGTATTGCATGATAGAACCTATCTTTGTCTTTTGGTGATATCACTATGCTACCACCTTCATATCTTATCTCAATCCTATCTAAAGACAGTGCTGGAGCAGATAAAGTATTGCTGGTAGGAGTGATATGGGTAATGTCTTCTAACGAGATACTCTGAGTAGAAAAACCATTTTTCACTAACAATGTGTCAGCTGTCAAAGTGTACTTTTAAGCTGCTAGCATTAGAACCTGAAAATGAAAAAGCTTTAGTTATCATCAATTCGTGATCGGTGCGCTATACAGGTATCGAACTCTAAGCTGCTTTCTCATTACTGTAGTAGGTCACTTGGCATCTAATTTAAATAACATTTACGCAGAGTTTGGATGCTCTTTGGAGATAATATTACTTAAAAGTCTAAACGTCATTTGTTCATAGATATCCTCTGAAAAACTATCAGAAGATATGAACTCAATTTCTGTTATGTAAAACTCTAATTTATGCTTATGTTGGATTCTAACCAACGCTTTTTCTACTTGATTGAGGATCATGTCTGAATTGACATTGCAATTAATAACCTTACTTTCTAAGTCTCTAAATATAGTTTTACTTTTTCTATCGCTAAGCTTTATTGATAGATAATTATTTTCATTCCCTGTCATATTAACTAAAATATACCTATCATTTTTTCTGAAAATCCTCATCAATGTACTCAGTTTTGAAATTTATATATTTATTTGAAGGTGTTTAACTGTTTCAGTTAAGGTATATCCCAAGGGAACCAGCAAAACAGACCTCTTAATCAATTAATAGGCCACTTAAAACAGACTGATATAATGGAACCACTCATATTAGGTCACTGAATGGGTTATCTCTATTACGGCTTATTTGAATACTTTATTGCTGTCATAGCGGAATTAAAAAAATATGACTTTCATCATAAAACCAACTCATAACTCGTACTGCGCCCTGATTCTACAGATTTTTGCATCATACCCTTCTCTATTAAATCATTAATCCCTCGTAGTGCCGTGTCTATAGAGCATTTAGTCATGATCGCCCATTTGTTAGTAGTGAGCTTTCCATAAAAATTAGTCAGCAAAGTATTTAGCATTTTCACTTGCCTATCATTCAAAGCGTGCTGTCGATGCATTTGCCAAAAGCCTGATTTACTGATGATTTTTCCGTGGTTTTGTGAGCTGCAACAAGTGATTACTCCAGCGTTTGTAAAAAATACAAACCAAAATATGAACACACGTTATTAGTAATTCATATAAGCTTTATACTACAAAGTTATAATAGTAAAATTTGTCAGGTGTCTTTACAAAAATCAGGGCTTGAACCTACACTCAGCTATTTTGTTAGATCATATTATATTTATAAGTTTCTACTAAAAAGACATATCAAATTCTGTAATTTCTTCAATAAATTTGGCTTCGATAGCGGACAAAGCACGGTGCTTATGCCAAAAAATGTATACAGGTATATCAGCAATCCCATCTCTCGGGGGCAATCGTCTAAGTTTAGATGCTAGGTGAGTCGCAGCAACAAACTGATCTGGCAAGGCACCTATGCCATACCCCGTGTAAATCAGTCGAACCAGCTCATCTAAATTATTTGTGTAGGCACTAACATGACCCGTAAAATCATGGGCTTCTTTAAATAACGTTATTGGTGAAAGAACATTACCGATAGCCTCACTATTAAAAGTAATAAAACTTTCTTCTAATATATTACTAATACTCAAATTTTTTGCTGAGAACAAAGGATGGTGATATCCACAATATAGGTAATAACGTTGGTTGAAAAGTATCTCTTGGTTGAGAGTATCGGATGTATGCTTTGCTAAACAAATACCAATAGCAGGATTTTTTTGCTTTAAATCATTTAAAATATCCATGCTTGATTTGACCGTCAAATCTAACGTAATATTTGGATATTTTTTTTTGAAATATACTAAAAAATCATTGTATTTAGGATTATGGATTCGGCTAACAACTAATAGTTTAATATTGCCTTCTAGAAGGTGTAGGTTACTGCCTTGCATCGCTTCAATAGAAGTAATTTCTGTAAATATCGTTTGAGCAACTTGAAGACAATAACGACCGATCGGTGTGAGTTCTAGTGGCTTGGTATTACGAATAACAAGCTGGTTTTCGAGTTGTTCCTCAAGCTTCTTTAGATTTTGGCTAACTGCAGATTGGGTGATATTTAGACGATCAGCCGCCGCACTAATACTCCCCTCTTCATATATAGCAATTAGTACGTGAAGTAATGTCCAATTTAAACTGTCTGCTAACTTCCGTTGTATCATGGTAATTTCAGTACTCACATTCTAAAGGTATTGATAATCAACTGATATAAAAGGCTAAATCTTCGTGATGCATATGCAGCCTCTGATTTCTCGGCTCACCTTTCATTATTGTCCTTAGTCTATAATACAATATAGCTAAAGATTGTGGGAGAATATAAAAGCTCATTTGTTGTATGATTTGTTATGTCCCTCTTTTTATCATTGGTATTGGTAAATGATGCCAAACTGTTGATTATCCACATAAATAATTAAAGTCAACTCAGCTTTATTCATCATCAATTCTCTATTGTCATTAACCGTAATAGATAACCGCTCAACAGTAAGGGGTGTCCTTAGGAACACTTAAAACTACTAAGCTTTTAACCTGTGAACTGATTTATGATAGACCTTAGATGGATTTATAAGACGATTTTTTAGTAAAGAAAGGCCTAACGCGTGATGTTAAGCCTTTTTTTGACAAAATTGCACAGTATTACTAACCTACCTTTATAGATTTAACAACCTGCAATGAACATGGTTCTGAAATAGTTGCCCGATAAATAAATATATCAAGGGTTTAACTCAGCAGGATCAGTAATCACGTGCATTACCACAGTTTTTCGATCTTTACTAACGATTTGCATGGCCTCTGCCACTTGCTCTTCGACTCGCTCATCACTATTTACTGTAAGACCATGAGCACCAAAAGACTGCGCCATCAAAGCAAAATCAGGGTTTTGAAGCTGTGTACCTGACACACGATCAGGATAGTGAGCCTCTTGATGCTGACGAATAGTACCAAATTGACCATTATCCATAACAACAATTAGCATAGGCGCTTTATAGCGTACCGAAGTCGCTAATTCTGCTTCGTTCATCATAAACTCACCATCGCCAGTAACAACAATGGATAAACGCTCAGGAGACTCTAAAGCAGCAGCGATACCCGCTGGCACACTATAGCCCATTGCCCCGTTCCTACTGCTCAACTGACTTGGAAACCTCTTCGTTGGTAGGAATTTCTGCGCCCACAAACAATGGTTACCTGCACCGAAACTATATACAGCATCTTCTGGAATAATTTTGACCAACTCTTTCATCACCAAGGTCATACTGGCATACTTTTCATGACCATTAGAAGAAATCGTAACTTCTGGAAAGGCACTGTCTTGACGCTGTTGTTTATGACAGTGATGGAACCATGAAAGACGTGACTTAGCCTCAATTTTTTCGAATTTATATTCAGCAATTGCCTTTATAAAACTGATAGGACTTGCGGCGATATGAGAAGTGGTAGCACCACTATGACCGCGTAAGCTGGTATCTAGATTAACAATATAATTGATTTGATCGAATGATTGACGCAAGGTGTAACCATCACTAGCCACATCACCAAGTACCGTACCTATAGTTAACAACACATCCGCTGAATCTAGTAAGTCTGCACACCCATCTGATCGACCATACCCTAGGTAACCTGCATGAGCGGGCGAATCAAATGGGATCCTGTCAGAGGCTCGCCAATCATGTATGATGGGAATATGGTTATCTTCGGCAAACTTAGTGAGTTTTTGACATGTTTGAGCGTCCCAGTTTTGACCACCAACAAATATCAAAGGTTTTTTAGCCATAGATAGTGCATCAATTATTGACTGTAACTCTGTTTGTGTAACTGCGCCTTTAGCAACAGGAATAACAGGATGTCTCTTATTTTCGAATGGCTGCTTAATAATATCTTCAGGCAACCCAACTACAACAGGTCCTGGTCGACCTTCTAAAGCAGCATGAAATGCTTTGGCAACAATTTCTGATGCCCTAGAGACTTCGTCAAGAATGAAGACACGTTTACATTGACTAGCGAACCACTGTGTCGGATCAAACTCTTGAAAGGATTCACGCTGCCTATCAGCAATTGGGATAAGTCCGACAAATAGTATCGAGGGTACGCCGTCTTGCCAAGCCGTATGGATACCAGTATAAGCTTGCGCAGCGCCTGGACCTCGGGTCACCATTGCAATACCTGGCTTACCCGTAAATTTACCATGTGCATCAGCCATATAAGTACATGCAGCTTCATGACGACACACGACAGTTTGAATATCAGAGTTATAAAGACCATCAAGTACTGCTAAATAACTTTCACCCGGCACTATAAAAGCTCGATCTACTCCGTGTTGTTTAAGGCTATCCACGATTGCTTGACCGCCATGTTTCAAATCACTCATTTTTTGCCCCCAATTTACTTCAAATAGTGTTAGCCATAACGTCATTATTTAAATTATGAATTGTCCTACAATCTCCCTTGGTAGGACAACTCATAGGATGGTCACTTTAAATAACAGTTATTGTTTTTGAGTATAAAACTCTACTTGAGCCAATAATTTGTCAGTTATTAAATATTACTACTGTTATCACTAGTCATTAGTGACACAAAAATAACCAATAAAACTGAAATTGGAAAACCTATAAATATTGGATGTAAACCAAATGGATGTCCAAGTATTTGCCAAGTTACTGCTACGATTAAACCAACCCACATGGCCACTATTCCACCTAATCGAGTCGCTTTTTTCCAAAATAATCCAGCAATGACTGGTGCTAATAAACTTGACACTAACATAGCCGCCCCTGTCACCCATAAACCAACCAATTTCGGGATAGATAGCGCTAGTAGTAAAGAAAAGATGGAAACGAGCAGAACTGACAGGCGGCTATACTTTAACAAGCGACTATCGAGATCAGTACTCTCCTTTAGTCTTGGTTTAATGATATCGTTTATAATTGAAGAGGCACCAGCCATACAGAAAGAGTCAGCTGTTGATATAACAGTTGCAAGCAGGGCAATAATCATCACTACAATCATTGGAAAACTAAATACGTTTCCAATTACTATATAATAAGTGAGACTAGAATCTATCTCTCCTAAGTTCAACCCAAAGCGGGCCATAACACCGATAGTAATAATCATAAAAGCGGTTAAAGCACCTAATACAACAGCTATCCAATATCC
Organism: Psychrobacter sp. AOP7-B1-25; assembly: GCF_052376195.1. Lineage (NCBI taxonomy): Bacteria > Pseudomonadati > Pseudomonadota > Gammaproteobacteria > Moraxellales > Moraxellaceae > Psychrobacter > Psychrobacter sp. AOP7-B1-25. The sequence goes on along the minus strand of NZ_JBQSVK010000004.1, from coordinate 37,983 downwards.
GTTTCTAGCTATTTTAGCGCTGCCAGCAGCCCAAAATCTTTGCCATAAATCCTGTCTAAGGAATTGATAAGCCCCAATAGTTAATAGATAAACGAACACTTCTGAAGGTGAAATGCCGAGAATACTTAAAAACTCACTTTGGTTAGCAAGTGCGGCCTGTTTAGATACTTCTTGCAAACCACCAGAAGCCAAGATTACGGTTACAAATAAAATAAAAATACCGATTGTCTGTATCGTTCCATGAAAAGCGTCTTGCCAAATTACGGACTTCATTCCACCGTAATAGGTCTTTAACGTCAGTAGAACCCAACTAATCAAAATACCAGTTGTTATATTTAATCCCATTGTCAGATTAAGTATCGTAGCAATGGCTGCAAATTGCATTCCTGTCAACGCACAGTTTGCAACCAAAACACTTACAACTGTAGGGATTCTAGCGCCCTCACCAAACCTCAAAACAGTGTAATCTGCAATCGTCACCATTTGATACTTTTCGCCAATTGCCCGAATTTTTTTCAAGAAAAATGCCAACATCAGCACACCTGAAATGAAAATTGCGAAATTTAGCCATTGTTGTCCCATTCCATATAAAAAGCCATTTTGCATAAAACCTAATAACGTCGCACCACCAACCGCAGTGCCTACAAATGTTAGAATAAGTGGAAAGATCGATACAGATCTTCCTGCGACGTTATAATCGTCATATGTTTTAATACTTTTTTTATTAATATAAAACGATACACCGAATAAAAATAAGAAATATATAACTACCAAAGAACCTAAAATCAAACTTTCATTTGAACTATACATAATCAGCTTCCCTATAGATTGTTGCATACCCTGCAATAACAATTACTCCAATATAAATACTGAAACAACTGGCCACTTTTAGAATGGAAGTTCTTATATTGAACATCCTAGTTATATTATTAAATCGAGCAACCCTCCTAATAAATCTGTTATATAAGTGATACCTAAGCATTCATTAACAGTTGATTGCTGCTACGTTTTTTCTGAGGTAAACTCTGACAAAAGGCTCGAAAACTGTCATTCTTTCTCTATGATGGCTGTCTCTAAAACAGCGTGTAACAACACATTAGTGCCTGCAATAGCCCATTCAGAGGAAATCTCTTCATTTTCGTTATGCGATATACCATCTACGCAAGGGCACATAATCATCGCAGAAGGCGCTACATCTGCTATCCAAAAAGCATCATGTCCAGCACCAGAGCAGATATCAATATTCGAGTAACCTAACTTACTGGTTGCATCACGAATTATGTTCACTAGTTTTGGATCAAAAGCGACAGGATCTTTATGCCCTACTATCTCTATTGAACAGCCCACATCAAATTCTGATGATATCTGGTGCACCCTAGCTTTTATCTGATTGCATAACTCATCGAACTTATCTGACGAAGCTGCCCTGATATCTATAGTAAATACCACTTTACTCGGAAGGACATTGCGGGAGTTTGGAGAAACGTCAATCTTACCTACTGAAACTGCAGTATTAGGTTGATTATCCATGACCAAATCATGAGTAGTGTGAATTATTTTAGCCATTGCTAAAGAAGCGTTTGACCTCATTGTCATAGGTGTCGATCCAGTATGTGCAGCCTTACCTGTCAATGTCACTTCGAGGGCTGCCAGACCTTGACCATGCGTCACGACTCCTATTAATTTATCTTTTGCCTCTAAGATGGGACCTTGTTCAATATGATATTCATAATAAGCATGTATTTTAGGTTCCCCTACTGGCATATCGCCTAGCCAACTTGTACGTGTTAACTCATCTTTTATACTAATACCGTCTGGATCTGTGCAACTGTATGCGTATTCGAGATCGTATTTACCAGCATAAACACCTGATGCAATCATGGATGGGGCAAAGCGTGAACCTTCTTCATTCGTCCAGTTTGCGACAACGATTGGATGTTTAGTTTTGATGTTATGTTCATTAAGTGAACGCACAACCTCCAAACCGGCTAAAACGCCTAAAATACCATCATATTTGCCGCCCGTAGGTTGCGTATCGAGATGAGAACCTATCATGATAGGTAGTGCATTTGGATCAGTACCTTCTCTAAAGGCAAACATAGAACCAAGTTCATCAATCTTTACGACCATATTTTCAGTTTCACACCAGTTTTTGAAAAGAGTGCGGCCTTCATCATCTTCATCTGTTAGTGCCTGTCTATTACTACCACCAGCAATACCTGGACCAACCTTCGCTATATCCATCAAAGATGTCCATAAACGGCTCTCGTTAGCCGTAATCTCAGTGCTTTTAATCATTTTAGTTTGGCCTTTAATTAGTTTCTAATTTCACTAAGTAGCTTAATGCACAATCAGTCATTAACCACAGCTATTCATTTATTTACTATTGATGGTTTTTTCTGCGGCAAACCCAGAGATGAAAGCTTGTAAGTTTTCGTTGAGCTTTTCTATGCAGTACCCTCCTTCAACCAGTACAATAGTGGGTTTATTTAACGCTTTAAGCTTCTGTGCTAAGGTTTTAAAGCCTTGAGTACTGACTTCGCACTTCGCTTGTGGATCGTCCTTATAAACATCAAAACCTAAAACATGGACAACAACATCTGGATTAAATAGTTTTACAGTTTCGATGGATTGATCCACATGATTAAAAAACCCTACTTCATCGGTACCATGAGGCATGGGGAAATTGAGATTATAGCCATAACCTTCTCCTTCACCTCTTTCATGCTCATGACCCGCGACTACTGGATAAAAATTAATAGGGCTGCCGTGTACAGAGGTGTATAGCACATCTTTACGGTCGTAAAATATTTCCTGAATACCTTGACCATGGTGCATATCAGTATCTATGACGACAATTTTTTTAAATTTTTGACGAAGGTGCTCAGCGATGATTGCAGCATTATTTAGATAGCAAAAACCACCTGCTGCATTTTTACGTGCATGATGACCTGCAGGTCTGGTTAGACATATTTGAATGTCATTTTGATTAAGGTTTTGACTGTCTTCATCATTTAACAAAGCGTCAGCTGCGTTTAGTGCTGTTTGAGCCGACCAATAAATAGAGGTCCATGAGTGCTTGCCAATTGGTGCACTACCATCGGCTTGATATTTAGCCGCTTTGGCCAAAATACCAAGACCTTCATTGTTATTTGGTATATAGATAGTAGTTTGAACTTCCTCGCCCATTTCTTCATCGACCGCCATCCATTCACTATAGGCGTTCTTCAAAAAATCCACGTATCCTAAATCATGCACCGCTAAAATCGGATCAATGCCTATATCTTTAGCGGTCGTTACTTTCAAGTCTAAGGCTTTTGGTGCTTTTAAAAGCTCAGTCAAACGCTCAGGCTTTTCCTGAGGCTCACGCATTTTCCCTCGAGAAAAGTAGCTTTGTGGATGATGAAGCATTTGGTTTTCATGGCTATAAATTTTCATTTTGAACACTCTTTTGTTTCTAAAAAGCTTACTTTTCTAGTCAATAAGCATGCTAATTAGATATAGAAGAAATAAAAATTCTAAATTTTATATTAAAAAATCTAATATAAGATTCAAGAACTATCTGGCTACATTAATAAGAACGGTTGTTTATTAACATTAACTTAATATATGTTGCCGAAAAATTACAGTCAAACGTTATAAATTAATACAACCTATAAGTATAGCTAATACCTATAGCGTTAATTTCGTAAAAAATCGTTTAACTAAAACTACAGAGGGAGTTACAATTAAAGGTCAAGGAAGGAATATATAAGGAAGTGCTCAAACATCATTATTGTGTTGTATGAAAAGATACTGTTTGAGCTATGCAGAAGAAACTGCACAATTAAAATTGTGCAAACTAAACGTATTGACTGGAGTTTGCCATGACAGAAAAAATCAGAACGTAAAGTGACAAATTTAAAGGCAAGGCTGTCAAATAGATAGCCATATTAAGGAATGAACGTTGGTTTAGAATGTTCGAAAAGGAACAAGAAATATTAGAGGATAGAGCGAAGCACTTTTTCCCTCCGATGCGGGATAAAAGCTATGCTCGTAGGTAGAACTGGGATTAAAAAAGTTTGGACTATAGGAAAATTAACGTACTAATTTTAATTCTGGTAGCCGCATCATCAATTAATATCAGAAGTAACTAAGTAGCCCCCTGGTCTATAAGCTATGGGGGCTTTTATTCTCTTCCAAAAGCTATATTTTAGTTAATATCTAAACAAATATACTTAGTCTCAACATACTCTTCGAGACCATATTTTGAGCCTTCACGTCCCAAGCCAGATTCTTTGATACCACCAAACGGTGCCAACTCTGTCGTCAGCATGCCAGTATTGACTCCGACCATACCAACTTCGAGTGCTTCAGCAATACGCCATACACGACCAATATCTCGGCTATAGAAATAACCTGCCAAACCATATTCAGTGCGATTTGCGAGAGCAACGCCCTCTTCGTCTGTCTCAAATTTGAAGATTGGCGCAATAGGACTAAAAATTTCTTCATCTGCGACGCGCATATCGTTATTAACGTCGGTCAAGATAGTTGGCTCAAAAAAGTTACTATTAGCCTCAACTCTTTGACCGCCACATAATACCGTTGCGCCTTTACTTTTTGCATCAGCAACCAGCGCCTCTGCATTATCTACCGCAGCCTGAGAAATCAAAGGTCCTTGTGTTATACCAGCTTCTAAACCGTTACCAATTTTTATAGCTCTTACTTGCTCTGCTAATTTTTTGGTAAACTCATCATAAACACCTGCCTGTACGAAAAGACGATTGGCACATACACAGGTTTGACCGCTATTGCGGTACTTACTCATCATTGCGCCTATCACAGCGGCATCTATATCTGCATCATCAAAAACGATGAAAGGTGCATTACCTCCCAATTCTAATGACATTTTTTTGACAGTGTCAGCACACTGCTTCATTAGGATTTTCCCCACCCGAGTGGACCCAGTAAAGCTTATTTTCTTGACTAAAGCGTTTGTCGTCATCTCCTCTCCGATCGCTATCGGATCACCTGTGACTACGCTATATATACCGTCAGGAATACCCGCTTTCTGAGCCAGATAAGCCATTGCTAACGCAGAATAAGGCGTTTCCATTGCAGGCTTGACAATCATCGGGCATCCCGCTGCTAGCGCAGGACCTGCTTTTCGGCTAATCATAGAGTGCGGAAAATTCCATGGAGTAATGGCTGCAGTGACGCCAATAGGCTGTTTAATCACGACTAAACGCTTATCTGGCATGTGCCCAGGGATAAAATCACCATAGATACGTTTCGCTTCTTCAGCAAACCATTCTAAGTAATTCAGCCCACTTTGTATTTCGCCCTTCGCTTCAGCGATGGGCTTGCCTTGTTCATGGGTCATTAAGACAGCCAAGTCTTCCATATTTTCAACAATCAGCGTATGCCAACGACGCAAGATGCTACTACGTTCCTTACCTGTTTTTTTCGACCAAGTTGATTGAGCGATATCTGCAGCTTCAATGGCGCGTCGAGTCTCGGTACTTCCCATCATTGGCACAGTACCAATCAATTCTCCCGTTGCAGGGTTTAGTACTTCATGGGTTGCTTTGTTATCAGCATCACACCACACGCCATTAATAAAGGCTTGTTGTCTAAACAACGCATTATTTTTTAATTGCATTTCTCACTCCAACTGGTTTTTTAAAACTACAATAATCCGCGTGTGGTCAGCACTTCACGTGCAATTCGAAAGCACTCTACACCTTGTGGTACACCACAATAAATCGCAATAGCATGTATAGCAGCGCGTATCTCTTCAACAGAACAACCGTTGTTAATTGCTCCATTTAGATGCAACTCCCATTCATGCATTTTCCCTAAGGCAGCAATCATAGTTAAATTCATTAACGAACGGGTTTTGGCATCAATCGTCTTATCGCCCCACCCAAATCCCCAGCACCATTCGGTCATGGCTTCTTGAAATGGACGATTAAAATCATCAGCAGCTTGTAGGTTTTTTTCGACGTACTCAGCTCCCAAAGTGGCTTTGCGTTGAGTAAGCCCCAATTCAAATCGTTGTTTGTCCATTATTACTTCCTTTTACTGTTTATTAAGATACAACCCCATATGGCAGGCTTCATCAATGTGTTTTCGACAAGCTTCAATTGCCGACTTACTGTCACCTTTAGCAATACTATTAACAATATCTTGCAAGTTATTAGGGCCTTTAGTGGCACGCTCTTGCGTAGATAAAGTCATAAAACGCAAACGTCCAATACGTCCATTCAATCTCTCTGTCAACTCCCATGCGACCGTCATACCGGCCGTCAAAAATAAATGCTCGTAAAATGAATAAGAATACCCAAGCGCCTCCACCACATCTCCTGCATGCAAGTTTTCTCGGATCTGGACTAAGTGGCTTTGTAATTTATCTACTAGTTCAGGTGTCGCTTGTTCAGCGCAGTAGCGAACTGCTTCGCTCTCTAGCATCGTACGTAAATGATAAATTTGACGAATCTCATCACTTTCTAAAACAGCAACTGAAGACCCTCCTGCAGAAAACGTCACCAAGTGCTCGCTTTCTAAATGTCTTATACATTCACGTACAACAGTGCGGCTGACACCCAGCTGCTCACAGATAGTGCGTTCAACCAAACGCTTACCTGGTTCAAGTTGTCCGATCATGATCGCTAAGCGTAGCTGTTCTAGTGTTGTCTCTTTCAACGTTTTTGGTTTTTCCACTTTCTCTAACATACGACCTCTATTTTGTAAGATGTAAATGCAGAGTATAACGACTGTGAATCAAAGAAGACAGTACTCTTTAATATAGTATTACGGTATACCATAATATTTTTTTTCAAAAAAAGCTAGCAATTAATTAAATACCGTATTATGGTATACCAACATTGTTAGAGATTACTCACCACTGTAGGGAACAGATAATGCTAAAACCAGAAATTAGAAAAATCGTAACTTTTGAAGAAGAAACATTCATTGAAGGATTCAAAGCTGCTGATACACCGCTTCGAATGTTTGCTGTTGCGGCGGTGATTACTAACCCATGGGCAGGACGTTATGTCGAAGACCTAAAACCTGAGATTCAAGCATTTGGTCCTGTGTTGGGTAAGCTTATGACCGATAAAATCATTGCTTTAGCTGGCGGTGCAGACAAAATACAAGCGTATGGCAAAGCGGCTGTCGTTGGACTTGATGGTGAAATCGAACACGCCTCAGGCCTGATTCACACACTACGTTTTGGCAACTTCTATCGTGAAGCTTTATCTGCCAGTAGTTATTTATCGTTTACGAACATGCGCGGCGGCGCAAACTCCCCCATTATGGTGCCGTTGATGGATAAAGATGATGTCGGTCGACGCTCACATTATCTGACCATTCAATTCGCTATTCCAGATGCCCCTCGTGATGATGAAGTAGTCATCGTCTTAGGAGGTGCTACTGGTGGCCGTCCGCATCATCGCATTGGTGATCGTTATCAAGACTTAAAAGATTTGGGCCGCAATCTAGATAATCCAGCAGCCGTATAAGGAGCAGATATTAATGAAGTGGTCACGTAAAACCTCCGATGGAATCGCTTATCACTATGGTGATAACAATGGCGGAAACATTGATAAAAAAGCCACTCCTATCGTCTTTATTCACGGTGTGGGCTTACGAGCAGAGAGCTGGAACCAGCAGTTGTCTGCATTTACTGAACACTATCGCTGTTATGCGATTGATATGCCAGGACATGGAGAGAGCGACTTATTATCGAGCCCAGTAGTCACGCTACAGGACTTTTCTGACGTACTAACAAACTTCATTAATAACGTTGTGGGCCAACCAGCCATCATTGTCGGTCACTCATTAGGTGCGATGACGGCTTTACAGACTGCAGTATCCTCTCCCAAAGTAGTACTTGGTATCGCTGCATTAAATGCAATTTACAATCGTCCAGATGAAGCGGCTCAAGATGTACAAGCTAGAGCTGAATCACTGATAAATGACCTCAATCAAAATGTTACTGATCAACCAATAGCCAGATGGTTTGATGGCAATCCTGAATACCGCTCAGAAGCCAAGCTGTGTCAAAAATGGTTAGATAATGGCAGTCGTTTGGGATATGCACGAGCTTATCAAATGTTTGCATATTTACGTGGTATTGCAGAAGCTGACTTACGAGCTATCACAGTGCCTGCGTTATTTCTAACAGGCGAATTGGATGTTAACTCCAAGCCCGAAATGTCATTGGCGATGGCAAGCATATTACCCAAGGCTGATGCCGTTATCGTACCTGAAGCACGTCATATGACTCAAATGACTCATTCGGATACGGTTAACGCTGCATTGGCAACATTTTTTACTCAGTGTGACTCACACAATATGACGCTTGCTTAATCTAAAAGCATGCCTATTTTTAAAAAGAGGTTCTCATGAAACAACTTGATCCTAAAACTCTACGTAATGCCTTTGGCAGCTATATGACTGGCGTTACTGTCATAACTGCCATGTCTAATGACGGTAAACCTGTCGGTTTTACTGCTAATTCCTTTACATCGGTATCACTTGATCCACCGCTCCTACTGGTATGCCCAGCAAAATCGTTGTCCAGTTTTGATGTGTTTGCTAACTGTGAGTATTTTGCTGTCAATATTCTCAGCGAAGATCAACAAGCTATATCCAATATATTCGCAGGTTCTAAAGAAGACCGTTTTAGTCAAATAGAGTGGCATAAAGATGAATACGGCAATCCAATTATAGAAGGTGCCTTGACGCATTTTTCTTGTAAAACAGACCGCAATCTCGATGCTGGTGATCATCACCTCTTGGTTGGTGAAGTGCTTGATTTTTCCTCTCGTGAAGGATATGGCTTAGGCTACGCATCTGGAGGTTATTTCAGCTTAGCACTAGAGCGTGAAGCTGCAGAAATCAGCACCCAAGAAAAGCATGTCAATGTAGGTGTAATCATAGAGCACAATGGAAAAGTCCTACTCAGTCAAAAAGATGGTAAAACCACCTTGCCTAGTACGACTACCGATGACAATACCAATGCCGTTAGCACGATCCAACAGTTTTTAGCAGACAATAATATTGACGCTCAGTTGGGCGCTGTCTTCTCTATTTATGAGAATACTAAAACAAATACCAATTACATTTTTTATAGAGCTACCGCTCAATCGGCTAATCCTAAAGGGCTAGGTGAATATATCTCAATCGATAGTATTTCCGAACAGCATTTTATTACACCAGCCATGAGTTCGATGATGACACGCTACGCAACTGAAAGTAAAAATGGCCTTTATGGCGTCTATGTTGGTCAAGAAGAACACGGTAACGTCCACTAAAATTCACATTTAATTAAAAATACACAGCAAAGGATTTGCCTCATGAAATTTTCACTATTTTTACACATGGAACGCCTCGACGAGTCACAAACCTATCAACAGCTACATGATGATTTCATTGAGTTGGCAAAAATAGCCGACCAAGGCGGCATGCATGCTATTTGGACTGGCGAACACCATGGTATGGATTTTACCATCGCCCCAAACCCATTTTTAAATCTGATCGACCTATCCCATCACACCAAAAATGTACGTCTAGGTACTGGTACGGTGATTGCGCCGTTTTGGCATCCGATTAAATTGGCTGGAGAAGCGGCCATGACTGACATTATCACCAACGGCAGATTGGATTTGGGAATTGCTCGCGGTGCGTATAATTTTGAGTATGAGCGCTTGATGCCTGGTATGGATGCAATGGAAGCAGGAGGTCGCATGCGTGAGCTGGTTCCTGCAGTACAACAACTATGGAAAGGTGACTACGCTCATGATGGCAAGTATACCCAATTCCCATCGACCACTTCAGCGCCAAAACCTTTACAAAAAAATGGCGTACCCATGTGGATTGCGGCACGTGACCCTCACAGCCACAACTTTGCGGTAGAGCATGGCTGCAACGTACAAGTCACTCCGCTATGGCAAGGCATGGCAGAAATTCAAAATTTAATGACAGCCTTCAAAAACGCCAAAGCTGAGCATGGCGAAGGTAAAAATCCGAAAATCATGCTTTTGCAACATGCTTACGTTGGTAGTGATGCGAATGACGTTGCTGAAGCGGCTAAATGTATCAGCCGTTTCTACTGCTATTTTGGTGCATGGTTCAAAAATGAACGTCCTATTCGTCAAGGACTGCTTGAGCCATTGAGCGAAGAAGAAATGGCAAAAATCGACATGTATGCTCCTGAAAAAATGTTAGAAAACATGCCTATTGGTACATCTGATCAGGTCATTGAAAAACTCAAAGTATATGAAGAATTAGGTTACAACGAGTTTGCATTTTGGATTGACTCTAGTATGACTTTTGAGCAGAAACGGGCATCTTTGCGCCGTTTTATTGATGACGTCATGCCAGCATTTGCATAACCATACTTAGTTTCTAGTAAATGATAAACAGATAACCCAATAAGAAATTTGGAGAACCACTATGGCTAAACCTCATTACAAGCTTTATATCAATGGCGAGTGGTGCGAAGGGAGCACTAACCAAGTCCTAGACAGCTATAACCCCGCAACGAATGAAGCATGGGCAACATTTGCTTGTGCTAGCCCTGCTGATGTCGAACGCGCTGTCGATAGTGCTAAGACTGCACTGAATAATCCTGAGTGGGCAAAAATGACTGCCACCCAACGCGGTAAGTTATTGTACCGCTTAGCAGATCTGATTGAGCAAAATGCCGAAACACTAGGGAAAATTGAAACAACGGATAGTGGCAAACTGGCTCATGAAACTGTGGCTCAAACACGTTATGTCAGCGACTATTATCGTTACTTTGCAGGACTTGCTGACAAAGTAGAAGGAGCTACACTGCCAATTGATAAATCAGACATGCACGTTTTTACTACACGTGAACCTATTGGCGTAGTCGCTGCTGTTGTGCCATGGAATGCGCAAATGTTTTTAACAGCGACTAAGCTAGGTCCAGCATTAGCAGCAGGCTGTACTATTATTTTAAAAGCTTCCGAGATAGCACCCTGCCCTATGTTTGCTTTTGCTGAATTAGTAGAACAAGCAGGCTTCCCTAAAGGTGTTGTATCTATCATTACAGGGGACGCTGAAAACTGCGCTATTCCATTGACCAGTCACCCTGATGTAGACAAAATTGCATTTACTGGTGGGCCTGATGCAGCGAGGCACGTAGTCAGAAACTCTGCCAATAGCTTTGCGGTAACGAGCCTAGAGTTGGGCGGTAAGTCACCCATCATCGTCTTTGAAGATGCGGACTTAGAAAGTGCAGCCAATGGTCTAATTGCTGGTAATTTTGGCGCTTCTGGTCAATCCTGTGTGGCAGGATCTCGTGGTTTTATTCACCGTTCTATCTTGCCTGAAATTATCAAACGTGTAGAAGAAAAAGCAAAAAATATTGTTATCGGCAATCCTCTTGATACCAGTACACACGTAGGCCCTTTATGCACTAAGGCTCAAGTCGATCGTATAAAAGATACGCTTGAGAAGGCAGTTTCACAAGGCGCGACTATTCGTTTCGGTGGCCAGCCGCCTACTGATTCTGCTTTAGCTAGCGGCAATTACTTTACGCCTACCTTAGTAGAATGTCCTAATACTGATATTGAAACACAAAGTGTGGAGATGTTTGGCCCTGTCATGTCTTTAGCTGCTTTCGACACTGAAGACGAAGCTATTGCTATGGCAAATGATAGTGTCTATGGCTTAGGGTCTGGTGTCTTCACTCAAAATTTGGCCAGAGCGCACCGTGTCTCACAACAAATTCGCTCAGGTATTTGCTGGGTAAATACCTATCGAGCTATCTCTCCTACCGCACCCTTCGGTGGCTACAATCAATCAGGTTATGGCCGTGAAGCAGGTAGTGAATCTGTACTTCAATATACACGTACAAAAACGACATGGATCAATATCTCAGCGGAGCCGATGGCTAATCCTTTTGTCATGAGGTAACCACTCGATGTAACTTACTACATTAGTTTTAAGGAAGAAACTATGCCTATTCGCCCCCCATTGACAGAGCTCAATATAAAAACCCATGACAAGGGTTTTTATAAGGGTTTCAATCGTATTGTCACTATAACTTCGAAGATTTTGGTGACAATAGTGGTTATCTGGATCTTAAGTGACATCGATCGTTCTGGTGCGATCTTAGATAATATGAAAAACTGGTCTTATACTAATCTGAATAGCTACTATACCTATTCTGTCGCATTTTATATATTGGTTTGTCTTACTGCTATCTTATGGCCATCTTTTGGACGCACCAAACTTGGCTCCGATCCTAGTGGAAAACCTGAATTTTCAAACTTTTCATGGTTTTCTATGATTTTTGGGGCAGGTATTGGGATTGGTGTACTGACTTATAGTGCTGCCGAACCTATCTGGCATTTGGCAAACAACCCTGACACTATTATGTCAAAAGAAATCATAATGTCAGCGTTGAATGCTAACGGCCTGAAACTGCCTCAAGGTGCTGATGTATTCAGTTTTTATCAAGACCAAGTGGCAGCCAGTACTTTAACTGCTATCGATGGTGTGGTATTACCCAAAACTGAAACAGCGCTAGACGCGGCCTTTCGCTACTCCTTTCTCCACTGGGGTATCAGTGCTTGGGCAACTTATTGCCTAGTCGGTATTTGTTTGGCGTACTTTAGTTATTCTCGTGGATTACCATTAACTATGCGCTCAGCACTATCACCTTTGTTTGGTAGACACTTAGAAGGGTTATTGGGTCATATCATTGATATATCTGCCGTAATCGCTACGATATTTGGTATTGCACAAACGATTGGTATTGGCTTAAGCTCATTTGCTTCTGGGCTATACAGTATTACTGGTATTACTTGGTTGGTGACCAATACTAATAACCCTGAGCCCACCACCGGAGCATTATTACTATCGTTGTTTGTGGTCATGTGCCTAGCGATGATTTCTGCTTTGTCAGGTGTTGGACGGGGCGTCAAGTGGCTAAGTAATATTAATATGGTATTGTCGTTTTCCCTTTTAGGTTTTTTCTTGATTTTTGGGGCCTCTATGTTTGCCCTAGAAATGCTGGGCAAAGGGATCTTTACCTACGTCGTACACTTACCTGCAATGGTCTTCACGGTCTGGGATCCCAATACCGAACTGGGCAGCTGGCAAACCAGTTGGTCTATTTTTTACTGGGCGTGGTGGATTGCTTTTGCACCATTCGTTGGTATGTTTTTAGCACGTATTTCCAAAAACCGTACCATTCGTGAATTTGGATTGATTGGTATCGTAGCGCCTAGTCTGACACTGTTTGTCTGGTTCTCTTTCATTGGTGGTACTGGCATCGATTTAGAGTTAAGTGGTATTGCTGGTGGTAAAATATTTGAGTCAGGGTTAACCGCTCAGCTATTCGAAATTATTGGTTTCATGTTAGAGCCAATGATGGCAAAAATATTATCAGCTATGGTGGTTTTATTGCTATTAACCTATTTGGTTACTTCTGCCGACTCTGCGCTGCTAGTTGTCAATATGCTCAACGCTGGTGGTGAGGTCACAGTTGAAAATGGTCAAAAACACATTGTCGTATGGGGACTTGCTCTGGCTTCCGTTATTGCAGCACTGTTATTAGCTGGTGGATTGAGTGCTATTACCTCGGCTATGATTATTGCTGCAATACCCTTTTCACTCATCATTATTTTGATGGCAGTCAGTTTGCTGAAGGCTCTTATTTTAGATGGCGTACGAAAAAGAGAAAAGTGATTGATGTGTATGTATAAGTATCACTTGTGTCAGAACCTTTGTAATTGGGCTAGTGTTTCATAGGATATTTCTCTATAATAAATAAAATTAACTTATATCACTACATAGACAAAAAATCACCCTAGCTATTCAAGTTAGGGTGATTTTTTTATGCAAGCTACGCCTGATTAAGAATCATATCGGCTGCTCTATCTGCAATCATAATCGTCGGCGCATTCGTATTACCATTCATCAAAGAAGGCATTACGGAAGCATCAACAACACGCAGTCCCTCAACGCCTTTTACTCTCAATTGAGGGTCAACGACCGCCTCATCATCGCTACCCATTCTACAAGTGCCGATTGGGTGATATGCAATGACGGTTTCGTTTGTTGGGGCTATAGAAATTTCGTGTATTAGCATGTGTTGTGTCACTAACCGCACTCGTGATACTTTTTCTTGATAGCAATACGTCTAGCATCATGCTCCCCCCCCAAATAAAGGCCGATCCCTGCCCTGATAAGAAAGGTAGGCCAACGAAATAAATACCAGTTGCTGACGTGACACCTCGGTATGCAGTGGGCGACCGACATCGTCCAGTACATCAACTTCTAACCAGCTGTAGTCATACTTAAAACCAGTGGCCAACGCTAGTGATGTTATTTTCACTAAAGTCTATTGATAAAGTTGGGTCGCTAATAGGTTCAGGTAACTCTAAAAACGCTCGTACTTCTGGATATTCAGGTAAATCTAGACCATTGTCTTCAACGTATTTATCTGCCCCATCCAAAGGCGCCAAATAGTTTTGTTCTGCTTCATTGACGTTGTCGAATAGATCATCCTTGAATGTTAAGGTGCCATTAGAAAATGACTTTGTTAGGCCTAATGAGTGAAACAATATGCCAAGCCAGTCAGCAGAAATTGTCTATCCCGCTGCATGTATGTTTGTCTTCCGATGAAGAGATTGGCTGCTTGGGCGTTAGAAATATCTTACCTAAGTTACCAGATTTGATTAAGACACTAAGTTTTGCGTGATTGGTGAACCGACTTCTATGCAAATAGCATTAGGACATAAAGGCAAGGCAGTTTATCAAGCGCGTTGTAGTGGAGAGAATGGTCATTCTTCTATGGCACCCAATTACCGCAATGCGATTCATGTTGGCAAACATCCAAGATGGCACAGCGTTAAATGTGGTTTCAGACAGCTGTACCATAAATTATGAGATACGCCACAGAGAATTTACTCAAACAGTTAAAATAATGTACAACCCTGCCAGTGAGAGTAGTAGGTGTGGCTGTTAAGGCATATTGATCAGTGCATATATCATTGTCTTACTTTGACCTTAAGACCTGACTAATTCTCAAAAGTTAGCCGAAGAAATCAAAAGCGTTGTTTTACTAGCAACCAACATAAGTGCTGAACAATAGAACTGCTCAACATACTTTTTATCGATATAAGCAACTTCAAATCCCAACCTCTACCAAACAGAGAAAGCAGATTTAATCTACCAATGTAAAAAAACCTTTCAACGCGACAAAGTAAAAACCTTTAACCTTATAGGTCTCGTAAACCCTTCAACAAACGACCAACGGCTGAGATACAAACCTATAACGGCCAAGACCATAATCTTTTTCCTATTGGTGTATGATTAATATCACTTTCGTCAAGTTAGCTTATCTAACTCTAAGGATGTTGCCTGACGAACTTCTCACAACACAATATTATTATAACGTTAGGGTCAATTGTTGGCTTATCTTAGCCAAAAAACTGTCTCCCTTTTTCATAGAATGATTTCATAATTATTAATATTGTCTCTTAGGAGGATACTATGAGTACTCAAATAACAGAAAATTATACATACATTGATGGCCATAAAATTGCATTTTTGGAACAAGGTTCAGGTAGTCCAGTAATCCTGCTGCATGGGATTCCGACTAATAGTCTCATGTGGCGAAATATTATTCCACAACTTGCAAAAACACATCGGGTCATCGCTCCCGACCTTCTCAATTATGGAAAATCTGAAAAACCAGAGAGCGCAGATGTGTCTATTAATGCCCAAAGTAATATGATTGTAAAGTTAATGGACGCCCTAGGTGCGCGGCAAGCAGATATTGTTGGACATGATATTGGTGGCGGTGTTGCCCAGCTAATAGCAGTTAATTATCCAGAGAAAGTTAGTAAATTGACTTTGATAGATAGCATTTGCTTTGATTCATGGCCTATCCCAGATTTTGAGCCGCTACAGGAACCTGGTGCTGAGTCGGAGATGAGTCTAGAGGACTTTTTAAGTATGATGCGAGGCTTCTTACCAAAAGGTGTATATGATAAGAGTGTCATGACGGATGAGCTTATTGAAATGTATCTTGAGCCTTGGTCAACTGAAAATGGTAAACATGCTTTTTTTCGCAACCTTAGACGGTTGAATAAGGAATATACTCAAGCCATTACTGACGAACTTAATAACCTTCCACATCAGACATTGATTATGTGGGGTGATCAAGACCCTTTCCAGAAACCGGAATATGCACCAAAGCTAGAAGAAGCTATTCCAAACGCAAAGCTTGTCTGGATCAAAGATGTCGCTCATTGGTTAATTGACGAGAAACCTGATGAAATTAGTGAGCATATCAATCAGTTTCTAAGCTAAAGTAAAAATAGTATTGAGACGCATAGCATGCCATTATTCTGAATAGCAAGCTTGAGCTACGCTGAAGTAATACTAGAAGTAATCTTGATAAACTAATTGGTTTTGTTAGAAACAACAAAGGTTGCCAGCACTATACAATATAGTGTCGGCAACCTTTTTTTATTTAGTACGTTACTTGGTTAATATACTTGATACTCAGAATTTTTATATCTAATGTACGACCTAGAACGAAGTGCGACGATAGTTACGATATTCAGGTAACCAAAAATTTGCTTTTAATCGGCGTTGTAAGTTTTCCGCTGTGATAGGTAGCGCCAGCTTATCTTGAGCCGCTTGCAATGCCACAGCATACGCTATTTTTTCACTAATCTCTCTGATAAAGTTGATAGAAGGTAGAATGGCACCAGGCACTTTTTCATATTCCATTGATATATCTGCAAGTGCTTGGCTTGCTGCCATTAGCATATTATCGCTGATACCAGTCGCTCGTGCTGCTAAAACACCTAGACCAATACCAGGGAAAATATAGCTGTTATTACACTGAGAAACCTCAAAGGATTGACCGTTAAAAGTAGTGTTAGGAAACGGGCTACCCGTCGCAATGATTGCTTTACCCTTGCTCCAATTAGTCACTTCTTGCGGCGTTGCTTCTACACGAGAGGTTGGATTTGAAAGTGGTAATACAATTGGGTGTTCAGTGTTCACGCACAACGATTCGATTACTTCTTGGGTAAACAGCCCTTTTTGTCCACTAACACCAAACAATACGGTGATTTTTGCTTGTTTAACCACTTGCGCTAAGCCAAGTTTCTTACTTTTATCCCAGCTTGCAATAGTTGATTCCTTTTGTACTAGCGGTTCTTGGAATGTTTGCAGTTCTGTCATGCCATCTGTCAATAAGCCATAGCGATCAACCATGAATACTTGACTACGAGCTTGCTCTTCAGTCAATCCTTCACGCTGCATTTGGCGAATAATATGCTCAGCAATACCGCAACCCGCTGATCCTGCGCCTAAAAATGCGATATTCTGTTGACTGAGTTTTTGACCTTTATTTAAGCACGCGGCAATCAAGGTACCGACCGAAACAGCAGCAGTGCCTTGAATATCATCATTGAAGCAACATAATTGGTCACGATATCTGTTCAATAGCGGTGTGGCGTTTTCTTGAGCAAAATCTTCAAATTGCAATAACACTTCTGGCCAACGGCGTTTAACGGCTTGAATGAACAAATCGACAAATTCATTATATTCATCGCCAGAGATGCGCGGATTTCTCCAGCCCATATACATCGGATCATCGAGTAGCTGTTGGTTGTTGGTACCGACATCCAGCAAAATTGGTAGGCAATAAGCAGGGCTAATACCACCACAAGCCGTGTACAAAGACAATTTACCGATTGGAATGCCCATACCACCAATACCCTGATCTCCTAGACCTAGGATACGTTCACCGTCAGTAACAACGATCACTTTGACATTTTGTTTGGTGGCATTTTGCAGCATATCATCGATTTTATGACGCTCAGGATATGAGATAAACAAACCCCGTTTACGGCGATAAATTTGCGAGAATTTTTCACACGCCTGACCAACAGTTGGGGTATAAATGAGCGGCATCACTTCCTCAATATGCTGCTCAATTAGATGATAAAATAAGGTTTCATTAGTATCTTGTATATTACGCAAATAAATATGCTTATCCATAGCGTCAGTGAATGAGCTCAGCTGATGATAAGCACGTAATGATTGCTCTTCAATCGTCTCAATGTTATGAGGTAATAATCCAGTTAAATTAAAGCTACTACGTTCTTCTGATGAGAAAGCACTGCCTTTATTCAGTAAAGGAGTTTCTAAAAGAGCGGGTCCAGCAACAGGAATATATAAAGGACGCTTGTTTGACATAATGTAATCTTCTTATTAAAGGCCTATGAGTAAGGGTCATACTGAGTGAAAGCTATGCTAGTGCTGCATTATACATAGCATCGACTGGTATTTAACAATAGATAACAAAATCCTTTTGAATAAATGTGCTTCTGAACTCGAGGCTACTGATACATTCACCAAGAAATAATAAAAAAGCACTACCAATCGGCAGTGCTTTTGGGTGTTAATGAGCATTTATTATAAAAAATACTGAACTATTTAGTTACTTAGCAACTCATAAAAAATCCGCCCAATACTAGTTTTAACGGTCATTTACAAACAACACGAGCAATTGCGTTTGGTTTTAGACATTTTCCCAATACCAGGGTTAAAGCTGTTGGTTGGGTCTAAGCTTTTATAAAAGTTCTGTAAATCGGGTTCAGCTTCATATAAATGACCGACATTATGCTCAGCAGGATATTTTGCCCCTCGCTCATTTAAAAGCTTCAACATCATTTTTTTGACATGCTTTGCATCACTACCTTTTTTCAAGATATAGTCTTGATGGAACACATAACAAAAGAAATGTCCGTAATAGAGTTTCTTGTCCAAATGCTGTTCAATTTCTTCGGGTAAGTTTTCTAGCCACTCTAACTCGTTACGTGGTATAGCGATATCAAGCGCTAAAATCTCACCGACTTCTTTTTCGTGTATGACTTCATATCGTATCGCGGCACCTGCTGCAGCAAAACGATTCAAGAAGGCGCTTTCTGACTCTTTTTTATCGCATTCAAAATAAGCGCCTGTTTCTGAGGTCGCAAAAAACGATTTCAAAAATGCTTGCGCCTCTTCGATACCGTCATCACTCATTTTTAAGATGAGGTGATGTTCGTATTTATCACGATATTCTATCATTCGCTCAGGCAAATGCTTTGGAAATATATTACCTACAAACTGCATAACTTTATCGGTAAAGTGCTTGGGCATCCACGACCATTTACTAAATTTTGCATCAATCGCGCCCTTAATAGCAAACAAGCGTGGTAAGGCATCTGTCCCTAAATGCTTGATACTCAAGAAAGTGTCTTTGCCGTATTTGGCAGATACATCGAATATATCACGGTGCATATACTCACCCACTTCAGGAATGTTTTTGAAAGTTGATAGTACCTGCCTTCTCAACTGTGCAAGCTCGCTCACACTGTTGCTACCTATATAAAAAGCCTGCTCTTTTACAGCCGTTGGGTAGGTATCAAGCCGTACTGCAAATACAGCAAGCTTACCTGCACAACCACTGGCTTCATATAGTCTCCGCTTATCCGCATTAAAGCGACTAGGCGTGCTTGCATCAACATCTTTTACTCTAGCGATATACTCTTTGTCTGATGCCATCTTGCCACTGTCAGGTAATTTATTTTTATCAAAATCCCCATTCTGCAAGTTCGTCAGTATTGCTTCTGGCGTGTCACCTAACTCTACGTCTAGGTGATTCACCAACACCAGCTGACCTTGTTCGTTTATTTGTGCAAACAAAGCAAGCTCAGTATAAGCAGGGCCTCTTTTAACCAAGGCCCCTCCTGAGTTATTAGAAACCCCACCAATGATAGACGCCCCTAAAGTCGATGAACCAATGACTGAGTGAGGGGCTCGATTGACCGTATTAAGCTGACTTTGTAGTTGGTGCAAAGTCGCTCCAGGTAAGCTAATTACCTGCTCATTATTGTTGACCAAGTACAACTGGTCTATGGCAAGGGTATTAATAACGACCACAGGTCTATCATAGTCATTACCGCTTGGCGTCGAGCCTTCTGTTAGTCCTGTTTTTGCTGCTTGCATAATAATGATGCAATTGCCTTCAACACACACTTCTAGACTGCGCCAAATATCCAGTAATGTTTGCGGAAACAAAACAGCCAATGCAGTTCCGCCGCCAGAACGCCACCCCATTCTATAGTGCTCGTTTTTCTCTGGATCTGCCTGTACATTACTAGCACCTAATACATTCGTTAGTTTGTCTAACACTTGATCGGGGCTAATGATGTCTTGAGAAGGCATATTTGATGAGAAAAGGTTTGATGAATGCATATCAATCTCTTTATCTTGGGGGGTTACATGTACCTTATGGTGCTAAAGGACCTTGAAAACCGAAAATGTAAATGACAGCCATAACGATTATTCCGCAGAATAATACATAGTATAAAGTAGGTAGAATCGTGCGCCTGAGGGTCGCGCCTTCCATACCAAGCAAACCTACGGTTGCTGAAGCCGCCACCACATTATGTATCGCAATCATATTACCAGCTGCTGCACCAACGGCTTGTGCTGCTATGATTATAGAAGGTGAAATACGCAAGCTAATTGCGGCTTCATACTGAAATTGGCTAAACATCATATTAGAAACGGTATTAGAACCTGCGATGAAGGCCCCAAGTGCTCCAATCGTTGCACTAATTAAGGGGAAAACATTACCAAAAGTACCTGCAAATAATTCTGCACTCGCAACTGGCATACTTGCCACATCTGATAGATTGACGCCTGAATTGATAAAAATCCTGACCATTGGGATCGTAAAGATAAGAACAAAACCAGCACTCAATACAGTCTTGCTTGACTCTTTGAGCGCACTATTTAGTGCACTACCTGGCTTTTTGGTTTGGAAAAAAGCAGCAACCAAAGCACTGATTAACAACAATCCACCAGGTAAATATAAAGGACTAAAACCAGCGCTAATATCCGCTTCGCCCAATACTGATGTAAAGTCTAACGTCACACTATTAAGAAAATCTTTGAAGCCCGCAAACACTCTTGAAAAAACCAACAACAGCGCAACTAGTAAGTAAGGGAACCATGCCATGAAAATAGACATTTTCTTGCCATCTTCATTCGGCGTCAAATCTTCTTTACTAACGACTAACTTACCAAGCCATTCACTTGGCCAGTTTTTTTGCGGTTCAAAATCCCATGTGGTTTTTGGAACTAAGAATCCACGTTTTGCCGCATTAGCAACGATGGCGACACTAACCAAACCACCGACCAGTGATGGAAACTCTGGTCCTAAAAAGATACCAGTTAAAGTATAAGGAAGCGTAAATGCCAAACCTGCAAAAATAGCAAACGGCCAAATCTCAAAGCCTTCCTTCCAGCTTTTGTTTTTACCAAAAAATCGAGTCAGCATCATTACCATAAAGAGTGGCATAAACGTACCAATGACACCGTGAAGAATAGCCACTTGACTAGTAATCAGTTGTAAAAAGTCACCCCACTCTAGCCCTTGCTGAGCCAGCTGAGTGCTGATAGCAGCTGTATCCAAACCTTTGTTTACGCCTATCACAATAGGTGTTCCGACCGCACCAAACGATACAGGTGTACTTTGTATCATCATTCCCATTAGCACGGCACCTAGCGCAGGAAAGCCTATTGCTACCAGTAAAGGTGCAGCAATAGCAGCGGCTGTACCAAAACCTGCGGCACCCTCAAGGAAGCAGCCAAAGCACCATGCAATAATAATGGCTTGTACACGTCTATCTGGCGATACATTGGTAAAGCCCGATCGAATAGCGGCAATAGCGCCCGTGTGTTTTAAGGTATTCAGTAAGAAAATAGCGCCAAAAACGATCCACAATACTGAGACGGTGATGATCGTTCCTTGAATGATCGATGAAGACACTCGGGTGAGCGTCATATCCCATACGAAAAGAGCAAGAGTGGCTGTAACAGCCAAGATAATTGGCATGGTTTTTTTGGCTGACCATTGCAAGCCTATCAAAAAAATACCACAGAGAACGATTGGCAGTAGTGCCAGTAGTCCATATATTGTTTGATTCAAAATCATAATCCTTTTTTATTGTTTAGTCTTCCTTGAGTACTAACTATCTAAGCATTTATCTTGTGACTTTATGCTGTGTATCAGATGAAGTCGAAAACAATCTTTACCAGTGGCAAGGCCAAATGCTCGAAATTTCCTAAAATATTCTACGCTGTGTCAATACATTGGTATATTGCATCAAAGGATAATGTTATTTTCTTTTTTTGCTATAATCAAAAATGTATTGCGCCAATTGGGGAACAAGTATGACTAAAGCTGACGATATGGTCTTATTCGTTCAGGTTGTTGAGGAAGGGTCGTTTTCGAGAGTCGCTGAAAAACTATCATTAACCAACTCAGTAGTGAGTAAACGTATAGCAAGACTAGAAGAAAGCCTAAATGCACAGCTACTTTATAGAACAACCAGAAAATTAAGCTTAACCGATGCAGGAAGGACGCTTTATAACAAAGCTAAGATTGTTGAACTTGCTTTTCAAGAAGCTGAAAATGCCATCACAGGCTATGGTGAAAATATGAAAGGCAACATACGTGTCACCATGCCAGCGGTCTCCGCTAATTTGGTATTAAGTGAGTCTATTACTGAATTTTGCAAAAAGCATTCAGAAATATCGGTGGATTTATACATTACCAATCGACTGGTTGATTTGATAGAAGAAGGGTTTGATTTGGCCATAAGAACAGCAGAGCTTGAAGACTCCTCACTCATTGCCAGACGCCTTATAGATAGCCATTGGATCATATGTGCAACGCCAGACTATTTAGAGCGACACGGTACACTTCATACCCCCGACCAACTACAGAGCCATGAGTGTTTGGTCTATAAGTTTGATAATTTATCTAATGGTATATGGCCACTATACATAGATGGTACAGAGCAATTAATTACAGTACAGGGTCGGTTTCATAGCAACCATCTTAATGCGATTAAGCAAGCCACGCTTAGCGACCTAGGTATCGCCTTTTTACCAAAAGCACTTGTTTATGAAGAACTACAGAAAAATACGCTCACCCAGATTTTGCAACGCTTTACACGAAAGAAAATGGGAATGTATGCGGTTTACCCCAAAGCAAGGCAACCAGATCAAAGGTTGAAGTTGCTTGTCGAGCATCTACGAGAATCATTACACCAAAAACAGACTTACTACTGCTAAGTAACAAGTCTGTTTTTAACATGAATAAGTAGAGACGGATTAAAATGTTCGATAGTAATAGTCGTCTATATTGATGTCGCTTTAACTAAAACAGAAAGTTTCTGAACACTAATAGCTATGAATATAGAATGTTCAGACATGACGTTCAATTGTACTAGATAATATTATTAGTATAGGCGTTTAATATCTGCAACTTTATTACTCAATAGCTTTCATAAAGGTTGACCGATCTAAATAAGGTTTTAAAAACCATTTACTGTGTAGCGTACGATAACTTCATTATCGAGCACTACATTGGTTGACCAAATGAATTCAGCATTTGCTTTTTCATTATCGAAAATATCTGTGAAATTAGTATAAGCTGACTTGTTATCTACCCCAATGGTTTGGTTACTATAGGTGGTAGCGTTCGGCCAACTAGAGTCATCAAAGTCTGCTTGTTGCCAGTTGGTAGGCAATTCCCAGTGCAAGCCATAATCTGCCGAACCGTCTTGTACATTGGCGGTGGTAATACAATTGCTGGATAGGCGCTCGCTACCTGACTCACTAACACAGGATAAGTTTCTAATCGGCGCGGTATAAAAGGTCTGTGCTTTCCAGTTTTCATCGGTCTTGGCAATGATGTTGTTATTTTCATCTTTGATCACAGCGACCAGACCACCGTCTCCTGCATGGAATTCCGAGCCTCGATTACTTTCTGAACCAATGCCTAAGTTTTCTTCCCAATCCACCAAATGCATAGCAACGGTAAACGGTGCTTTTGCCTTGAAACGTACAATGTTTGAATTGAACTGAGTAAACGGTACATTATCACGTCCGACAGCTACGCCATTGACATACATCTCAAAATAATTATCGGCAAAGACATAAGCAGTATACACCTCACCATCTGCATCTACTTCAATGATGTCTGAGCCATCAAGTTGAGCGAACGCTTCACTGGCAGTGCGATAGTCGTTGCCCGTACAGGGGTTGTTTAAGTCAGACGCCACTGGAAAATCTGTATTGAGCAAATTGGTCGCTGCTGGTACTGTCCATATTTTACCGTCAGTTGACTGAATACTACCGATGTTGGTTTGGCGACCGCGGTCGCATTCATAGGCATTTGTCACGTCAGTCTGGGCAAGACCTTGAGTTAAGCTAGCGGTGCCAGTATAACTGCTGGCATCTGCACTACTGTTTATTGATGCTATCGTTTGCCCATTGGCATCGGTAGCTGCTGAGTCTATTTGAGTTTGGCTACACGCCGCCAGCAATAGAGAAGATGCAGTCGTGGTTAGCAAAGCAGGTGTTAAAATAGGTTTCATTATGCTTCCTTAGTATTATATAAGATGGTCTAAAACTCCGCTTATTTGTCTCTATAACTGAGTGTTATCATTAAGTGCACATTATTTTTTTCTGTATACCATCAGTGCGTTTATAAGTCTGTATGGTCGTGCCCTCTGGATCAATAAACTCAAAAGTATAAGTATCTTTAGTCGCTTCAGTAGCATCCCAACTATAATCCAGCTTATGCTCTTGACCGTGATGGGTATAGATTAGACTATATTCGGTCGGGCTAATAATCTTGTAACCTGTGATCTCGGCTCCGCGCAAACCTACCGTTAAATATGGGAGCTCTGAAGTAGCATAGTATTCATAGCTACTGTCTTCATTGAATTTGCCTAAATATTCATCAAGACCGTCATCGGTTTCATCATAGACAGGAAAGCCATCTAGTGCATAAGCACTGGGCTTACTTTCACCAACTTATGACTGTAGGTAGGTGCACGATGATATTGGTAATCATCAGCGCGTCCAGAATGCCCGCCCCCATTGTCTAATTATCCGAATGCTCTGGCGTCCTCACCACGATTGTTTAACGGTTTGGACTTTAAATAGCCATTAATTGATTACTACTTACTAGATTTTCAATCACTGCTAGCTGGTTGATCGCTTGAATATGGGCGTTTTTTCTAGAATATAGGTTTGATCATTGGCTGAAGAGTCCGAAAAATTAAAAGAGAGTAGCTGATGGTGACTGTTGGTCAAATAAATCTTGTCGTCTTTTAATTCGATAAAATTAGCAGCGACACTACTCTAGCCGGTGATATGGCATTCTTTGGCAGGCAGAGTATGTGCACTAGGGTTATGGGCATAAGTCAGTGATGTAACTTGTATGGCAGTAACAATAGCCAGCAAGCTAAAAGCTCGAGCCACTTTTATGAAGGTCATAACACGCTATCGTTTGAATTGATATTTGAAAGTTAGTCATAGTCAGACTAATATGCGTATACGCACCTGTATAACCATCGCGGCTACTTGGTATTATGCACCCAAAAAATTATAGTGACCAAATAATAAATCCATTATATTGCAAAGATAATATCAATTTCTGCTTTAGAAAAACTTTAAGAAGTGTTAAGCCCTATTGCGTCTTCTACTAAAAAACCATGTATATCACCTTTAAAATCAGCCATAGAGATAGCTTTATATTCATTCTAAAATAATATTTTCGTTCTTAATATTGCCTCATATGCGTACGCTATTTTTAAGAATAGAGCTAATATTTTCTGTCTTTTATTCGATCATACTTTCCGTTAAACATACTTTTGAACTACCTAACCTTGCGACTTATCATTCAGACGTATTAAAAATACAATGAGCATTTACGAGGTATATAAAACGCATTATTATATTTCTACTGGCAATAAACAAAGCGACAAAGAACCACCAACTTTTTGCATTACCTAACAGGTATGACATGGCGGTCATGTGAAATTTTAGTATTTATCTACCTTCTCGCCAACAGTTCATTGAAACGCAAGGTCGACTTTCTTCATTTGCCAAGTTCACCTAAACTCCTCTTTCTCACCCACTTCAGTCTCGTTAGAATTATTAAAGGCATTTGATTACTTACTGATTTCCATTGCTTCTTTTTGCTGAATCCTTGAGGGTGCAACATCATTAGTATTCATCATCGAAGTCTCATAGATACGTGAGTTTTGAGTACTAACGTCTTCAATAATACCTGTATCCATGCCTTTCTCTCTTACTGAAAATAAAACCATTACTATTTGCTGCTTAAATAATACCATTTACAAAATGTAGGTTTTCTAATGAATAATCAGAATAGCTTTACTCAATAAAATAGATTGGTATTGTAGCGATAACGTTAAGACTGGAATTTTGTTTTGCAATTATGCATGGCTTTAACTATGATTGTTTTCTTACGGAAAGCTAACAATAGGTAACAATATGAAAATTAATAAATTATATACAGGTCTCGCATTGGCCAGCGCCTTAGTACTTACAGGATGTGGCGGAGATGATGATGGTCAATACGTCGTAAGTAATGGAGACGATGATGGTCCTATCGTTAATAACGAACTAAGCTATACAGTATTTGACCCTTTGACCGATGTGAACGATGGAGAGTACAAAACAGCATGGGGTAAGCTTGCTTATAGACTTAGCAATAGCGGCTTAATGCAGACAATATCTACTATTGTAGGAAGTTCACCTACTGCATATCAGGACAGCCTAGGTGATGTCTCTGAATTAGAGTTTTACGCTGGCCAAAATTTGTTCATTGCGGTACCTGAAGACTTTGATAGTCAATTTTATAATATTAGCTTTGTTGATAGTGATACGTTCAAGCTAAATATTCGTTCAGGCAATGCTTCCGTCAATTCAACTTATGACATTACAACCTTTGACCTTGCTGGCGTCGGCAAACAGCCATTCGATGCTGAAACCGGTATTGACACTGATTTATCTTATTTTCCCAGCAGTGTTAACCCAGTTTTTCCTAATGGCTCTCAGTGCTATATATTCCTAGAGACACCTAATCAAAATTTCTATACTTTTTCGGAAGACGAAGATGAAGGTAGCATGACTATAGATGAGTGGATTGCTAACGAGAAAACGTATAAAACTGTTACCAACCTTGTCAAAGAAAACATCGGAATCGACAATGAGCTACCAGCTGCTCGGTATACTGATGAAGATGGCGAGATCGTGGCAGCTGTTAGATACAACGGCTTAATATATGATGCTTTCTATAATCAAAGCGGAGTCCAAGAAAATTTCAATACTAACCCTGATATCTCAAAAGTTTATTGTGATTTGTATAATGACGTTGCGGCTGATTTCTTAGAAACACAAATTAAAGCCAACTACTAAAAATAGTTTTTGCCAAAAAGCTCTCATGAGTCTTGCTTATAAAATGGAATAAAAAATAGCGCCTGTAATGGGCGCTATTTTTATATTTGATTACTAATATCAAACTCAAGCAAAAGAAAATTCACTGGCAAAGCGTCTGCTACTACTTAATAGTAAAAGACCGTATTGGTTTTTCTTGACCTAAATCTACGTACTATCAAAAGATACGATACGGTTGGTAAATCAGGGCTGCTCATGGCGAAACTTTGAGGTCACGTTTCAGACGTTTATTCTCTTCTATAATACATATGAGTTCAGGACCGTATTGCTTAGCACGAATAAACTTGCCTTCATCAGCTTTGCTTTGCTAGTTAAATAAGGTCTGCATGACTACTATAGCTGCTTTGCAGTCGCTGAAACATTACCGTAGTGTTGGCTATCTTTTTAATGGCTTCAGCTTTAACAACTGTACTATAAGCTCTAGTTTTCTCAATCATAATAAATTCACTATTGAGTCGTTAGTTTGCTAAGTTTGGCCCTACAATTCTTTTCAGCATAGCTTAGTACATTAATCAACCTACAAGGTTGATATCTCTAAACAACGAACAGCCATAATAAATTAGGGCTGTTCGTTGTTTAACGAGTAAATAGAAAAGCAATTAACCTAAAAACATCGATTCCAAACCATCCTGCTTATAGTATGGTGATATCGTTATGGACATACAAGCTAACTGTTGGATCTATTGTACTTTGATACTGAGTATAGTCTGCTTGATCGGATACTTGTTGCTCCACGAAATCTGCGGTCACAGATACTTCATCATCATTATCACCATTAATAAATAACTCATTATTGCTGTCGGTCATGGTAATCACATCGTTGGTACCGATGTTAATCAATGACTGCGTATCGTTCCCAGTCAGGTCGATCACCTCAATGTTACTAATCACGCTACTATCAAAGTCACCAGAAATGTCACCAAAATCGATAGTGTTACTAGCCATATTGATCAATAAGGTATCGATACCGTCTCCACCATCCATTAAAGTATTATCAGCAGAGAATACTAATTCATCATTGCCAGCACCACCTACGAGTGTATTGACACCGGTACCACCATCGAGGAGGTCATCACCAGCACCGCCAGTGACTCTATCATCACCTGCGCCAGAATTTACGGTAGTGCTACTATTTGTGGTAGTGATAGTGTCGTTTTGAGCTCCTGTTTCGATAGCGACAGACTCACTCAAGTTCAAATCAGCAGTTTCGGTTACTTCGTTGGAGACTTGCCCAGGGTCTGAGGTCTCAACAGTTTTGCCTGTATAAGTGATGGTACCATTATACGCCTGATACAGAATCTGTATATCATTGATACTATTGTTAGGCACGCCACTCAATACATAGCTACCTGCTACAAATTCAACAGATATCCCGTCCAAGCTTTCAGAGATACCATCGCCATCGTCATCAGCATTACGTAAGCCGATAACCTCTCCTGTGTCGCCAATCCTAAATAGCATGGATTCATCAAAGGGTTTGCCATCTTCGGGGCTAATCGTCAATGTTAGTGTTTCACTACCTCCTTCATCAACACCATCGGTATCTTCCATCTTAGCATTGGTATTTAATCCAACCCATGTATAGGCTTCACCAGCTGAGTTCTGCGGGGTTAACTCAACACCATCAGCTATTGGCTTAAACATAAGATCCACGGTCGTGACATCGCCCTGTAGTCCATCTGTACTTAATACTGAAATATCAGCGCTGCTCGTACCGCTATAGTTCTCTGGGGCTTGGATAAGTATTTCAGGCGTAGGGTTTGTGTCGGTACTTGGCAAACTCCACGACCCTATCCCTGTTTTATTGGCTATGATGATATCTCCACTATCATTAACAAAGGAGACGGTAAAGTCATCATTGACATTGTCCAGTATGAAGGTTGCTGGCTGATCGTCTTCATCTGTCTGTACAGCCTCATAGATGATACTGACCGCATTGACATTGTTCTCGCCCTGATCTTCATCCACGGTTAAGCTTGAAGCGTCCATATCGACGACTAATAGCAAGATATCAGCGCCCTTTTCAACAGTAATTTCAAAGTCCTTACGCGATACTAGCGTAGTCGTATCGTGATTTAGGATATCTGTCGCCTCTTTATGTACTACATACGTTTCAATCACAGTTGTACCATCTTCGTTCGCATCAGGAACGAAGTTAAAACTTACAGACGCTGGATTATCTGCGCCCACTGGTAAGGCAAAATACGTTCCTTCAGGTAATCCCATAGGATTAACAACTGGCTCTAAAAGCTCACCATTGGTATCCGTAAGCGTACCGTTGATGGAAGCATCATTAGCGAACTGAAAATAGACATTGCCATTGATAATTTCAACATTACCTGCATCAGCAGTTGCAGTCAGATCTAATGTCAATGTTCTTTCTTCATCTTCCTCTATCACGATATTATCGTCATTCTGTACTGCGGTAGGATCGTCTTCGTGAAAACCGAAGTAATCGGTAATGGGCAGCACAATCAATGTACTGTCATTAGTACCTGGATCACTTATTGGAAACGCTGGATTGTCGGCTGACACAGTCTCAGAGTCGCCATTACTATCCGTACCTGTAAATAAGACATCTAAGGTAATCGCTTCGTTGTCAGCACTAGATTTATCAGTGATATTGGTACTAAAATCACCTGTAGGTACAAACGTAATATCATCTAATATAGTAGTAATATCAGTATTTTCAGTCGCATTGCCGCTGATCAACCACGTATCGCCCTGTTTGCTTACTGACACTTGTGGATCAGAGCCATTGTAGCTCAACAGCACATCATCAGGTAGATTGTCTAAGGTAAAGGAGAAAGGTGCGGCAGCTTGATTAGCATACGCCACACCATTTAACGTAGCAGTAATATAGCTACTCAAAGGTTCAGCTGCACCATCCTCAATTAAAGTTATGGGCTGCACGATGAGATCTGCTACTAACTCAGGAGGCTCTTCTCCACCATCCGTCGTACCTGTGATAAGCGTTAAGTTGAAGTTTGCCTCTACCGAGCGCTCAACATCAGGTGCATCTTGGTTATAAGCAGTTACGGTAATAGGTAAGTTCTCTGCACTATCCACATCATAGCCTGCCTTGATACTGAATTTGATATCTACGCTCGCCGTAATAGATGTGTCTATGGTTTCATCGGCAAAGTCGACGTACCATGTGTCGCCCGCTTTAACTGCTTCTACGAAGTTGCTACTGCCATCAGCATCAACGGCCACTAAAATACCATCGGGCACACCGTCTACTTGCACTCGTGTAAACACCTCTGAACCATCTAAATCTGGTGAGGTGAGAGTGATCGTTTTAATCACCTCATTATCAACCGTATCGGTGTTAACAATATCAATAGTTTCTGAAGTCCCAATCTCATCAAGATTGTCCAATGTTGGCGAATCAGTATCAGGTAAAACATCTACAACGAAGTCCGTCTCACGGGTTAGCGTCGTCTGATAGACGATATCTGCTGCCTCATTACTAGTGGATCTGACGGTATCCGTCACTGTGTATTTAATACCAAATTGATAGACATCATTGCCTGATTTATGGTTGACGAAATCAGGCTCATCACTGGCAGGCTCAGCTGCAATAGCAATGATACTAGTCTCAGGTAACGCACCGTCTGAATCGCGTTCGATGGTATAAAACCCAGCATCAACTTCGGGGTTAGCACTTGTGATAACAACGCCACCGACGGTGAGTTGAACACCCAGATCCTCAAGGTCAGTCAAGCTAATAGCCACATTCTTTAACTCTTCAACGCCTGATGTCCAATCATCTGGATTATCCGTACGTCTAAAGGCGCGCTCAAAGTCTAACGTGACAGAATCGTTTTCATTCTGCTCAGCAATAGGATTGACCACATCATTATCAAGCGCATCTGGCTTGACAAATATCTGTACAGGCTGGAGGTTTTGACTTGCCTCACTACCGCCTTTTAGTTCCGTACTGACGCCTTTGATATTAAAGTTAATTTCGCCTGCGAAATTGTCTTCGGTTTTGAGTATTATCTCGCCATTATTGATCGCTTCATCCGTCACAACCCACT
Source organism: Psychrobacter sp. AOP7-B1-25 (assembly GCF_052376195.1). Classification (NCBI taxonomy): domain Bacteria; kingdom Pseudomonadati; phylum Pseudomonadota; class Gammaproteobacteria; order Moraxellales; family Moraxellaceae; genus Psychrobacter; species Psychrobacter sp. AOP7-B1-25. Next base: position 6,550 of record NZ_JBQSVK010000004.1, on the reverse strand, counting down.
GCCTAGCAGTGCCTTCACCACCGATAAAGGTCACGTCGGCTCCTTGCATCATAAACCTATCATCAAGACCTGTGATGACATAGGTCACGATTTCAGAGTCATCATCATCGTAAGATCGGATATCTCCTGGCGTCTTAAAAATAGACCTAAAGGCTATCTCACTGTTAGCGGCATCCAATGCGCTTTCTTCAAGGATGACCGCGTAGTTATCAGAGGTTTGCCCACCATAATCAAAGGTAACTTCATTCAATTCATCATTGAGGATTTTATCCGCGATCGTGTCAATCTTGATAGGCAATGCCAATGACGCACTAGGATCACTGGTATCCATGCCATCTACTGATACACCAGTGACTTGTAGCGTATAGTTGTCATTACTATTCAGTGGCGGTATAAAGGATGGCACTTTATCACTTTGGTAATCAGTCAACGTGACCGACCATGTATCATCAGCATTATCTACCGTGGTAACATCATTGACTGCACCATAGTTTTGGTCAATCAAAACATAGCCACCATTTGCGCCTTTATCAGCATCCCACACATAAAGGTAGGCACCATCCGGTATCACATCAATAGTGACATTGAAGGTTTCAGAACCGTCTTTATCTTTAGACTGTGCCTTTATCTTAAGCGCAATACCTCCCTCAGGGTTGTCAATAGTGTCATCTGGTGTATAGCTATCTTCATCGGTTGGATTACCATTAGATCTACCTGCATCTTCCTCTCCTTGAGCAGGTTGCACGCTAAGCAGCACATCATCAGCAACAGGCGTCACAGTTAGGTAAAGAAAAGACTCGCCAGATACGACTTTATCTGTTGCCGTATCGTCATTTTCATCATAGTCAATAGTAACCGCTTGCTCCTGAATACGCAGTTCGCCTGAGTAATTATTAGGCGGAATAAATGACAAGCTGCTAAGCCCAGCTACAGGTACGTCTACACCATTTTTACCTGCTGTGACAGTCTGCGTCTCACCTACGCTATCATAACGGAACTGAGCACCAGCAGCATTGACCCATTCACCATTGTCATCTTTAATCTGAACGATCAGACGGGCAAAGGTCTCTTCTGAATCAGTACGAGCATTGCTATGGCTCGGTCCACCAAAGTCGTTAGTATCATCTTCGTTCGACCAACCATCCAGTAAATTAAAGCCGATATCAGTCGATAAGTCGTACCAGACGGGTGCAGAACTGCTCACACCATCATCATCACCATCTTCAAATACTAGTGTGCTATAAGTATGGTCTGGGTTGAGAGCTACATCATTGCTATTGTCGCCATCGCTATCGGTATCCGCACTCTCAGCCACTGGAGTGACCTTAATGATGACATCAAAGGTTTCATTACCAGTAATAGGGTTGTCACTATCAACCGAACCATCGGTAGTCTCGACAAAATAAGTGAGCGCAATATCGGCACTGCTATGCGCTGGCGGTATAATAGTATAGCCATTCAAATCATCGACATTAAAGCCATAATAAAGCCCTTCATCTGTCAGATCTGTTGTTGTGATAGGCACACCGTTTAGAGAAATTTCGGCACCTGCAGTAATCAAATCATCAATTTGATCTTTCAAAATACCCACTATTGACAATGCCTCACTACCATCTTGATCAGTGATGGTAAAGACTGAATCGCCAGCATCATTTATTGTAAATAGAGCAATCGCTGTATCCTCAGTCCCTGCCTGTGGATCCACTGCCGTCACATCGATGGTAGGATTTACCGTTATATTTAATTTTACAGATGTTTTCTCGGTCTGAATGGTCGGAGCAATATTTGCAGAATCTAAATCCCTATCTCGAGTATTTAGCGTAAGCGTTGCCTCAATCACACCCGCAAAATCTGCTGGGGGTGCAAAAGTAAAGCTTGGGTCTAGATCATCACTCGTTACTTTCACTTTTGGAAGTATGACTGTGCCATTCTTACCTACGGTATAGCTGGTGCCATTGACTGTCACTACCTGACCATTGAGATCTTCTAATCCTTTAATAGAATACCAATACCGTTCTGAGCCATCGACATCTATAAACGTTTCATTCAATACAGATTGCAAATCTAGACTGCTGTCTTCGTCAATAACCGCATTGATCGTATCGTTTTTATCAATGCCATTATTAGGGTCGTTTGCCAGAGTAATAGAAGTCGTGCCAGGTGGGAGCGGCGTATTAGGCTCTACTAGATCAATAATCGACGCATCTGTCACTGCTTGCACATCAATCAGTACATCCACTGATGTGGTTTCTGCTATCAAGCTACCATCAGGATCTGCACTATTGGAGTCGTTAGGCTCTAGCGGATAAGGGACGCCATTTTCATCGACTTCATACTCAGTGACACTCATAGTTACTGTAAAGTTAGTGGCATCTTGATCTGGGTGAGAGACGATTAATGATTCAAACTGGTCACTTGTCATCTCAACATCAGCCGTAAACTCACTATCGGCAATATGAGTGCCATCGGTGAGTTTAATCGTGACAGTACCATCATCTCCTGTGGGAGCAATAATGACCTGCTGAACGCCATTGCCATCAATATAAAATAGCTGGGCGCCCTCAGGTAATCCGCTTAATGTGATCGCCCCAAACCGTTCGCTACGATCGACTGACCCACCATTGATATCATCATCGTTATCGCTTATAGCGCCACTCACGTAGTCTGAATCATAGTCACTCAGATCCGTACTGGCCTCACCCCCATTATCACCAATGATTGGGGCTATAAAACCAAGCTGCGTCGATGACTCTTCTTCAACATAGTTGGTATAAATACCATCAACGATATCAACTTCATTATCATCAATAACGATAATAGGCGCATCAGCAACAGGATCTACTTCAATATTAATTCTACTGGTCGAGATCCTTCCTCCATCTTGTATACGGAGATTGAACATCACACTATAAAAATCGTTAAATTCATTAGGGGTTTGCTCATAACTGTTCGGTATGTCTGGTAAATCTGCTCTATTATTTGGTGTCGCGATAGACGAATAGTTCTCTTCTGGATTAAACTCAATTTGTCCATTGCCGATATTTCTCAAACTACCAACGACGGCTGGGTTTTCAGACGTATACAGACCGTTGGCATCACTGGCATTACCATTGACATCAATATAAACCAAATCGCCACTTAGCAAATCTATCGATGACGATAGATCATAATTCAATATGGTGACCACACCGCCATCAAAGTTTTCAGCAGCATTGATTAACAAGGCATCCTTACCATTTGGAGCAATGTTTTCATCCTCAGTGATATCCCCAAAATCCCCCTCATTAATAGTGAAATCAAGATCTTTATTAAACAGTCTATTTTCTACTTCAACATCGAACTGATCTTCCGCTATCGAACCATCTTCATCGACCACTGCATAATCAAGGTCAAATATAATATTGTCTAATCTACCATCATTATCAGCATCAATATTATCGTGTCTGATCGTATCATAGAGGGTGGCGGTATAAGTTAGAGCATCTTCACTAGTGTATGGCAAACCCTCAGGGTTAATCTCCACTTTGAATACGACATTATTGTTAGGATTATCGACCGTATCTGCAATCAGCTCACCATTCCGAGTAGTCGACACATATAGAGTACTATAATCGGTTACGCCATCGACCTCAGCATAGCGATAATAAAGCGGTAGGCCACTACTCTGGAAACGGCCGTTTATTAGGCTACCGTCGGCAACGGTAAAGTAAATATCAGAGATATTATCCTTATTACCTGTGACCGTAAATGCGGAATCGACTTTGGCCACATAAGTGCTAGCAGTACCCGAATCAGGGAACAATTCGTCTTCTTTTAAAACAACACTTTCGTCACTTTCGATAACGGGTGCGGTGTCTGTCACGCTTATAGGCTGATTAGCAACATCTGACACGTCACCATCTGCATCGATTAGTGTGTAACTGAATGAGCCATCATCTTGTAAGTTAGGTACAGAGTCACGATTATCAATCGATTTATTAGCAGCAAACGTCCAGCTGCCATCTTCATTGACTTTTAAAGTACCTGTTGGCGTTTCAAGATTTACTCCAAATTCGGTAGAATCTTCAACCGTATTGCCATCTATATCTAAATAAGTAAAGGTATTGATTCTTAAATCTGCGTCCGCACCTCGATCGTTATCAATCACATTGCCGGTAAGTAATGTACTATCATCACCATCAACGTACGAATCTTCTACCGCACTTACAGGTGTATCATCTTTAGCCAGTACCTTATCATCTTCGATATTGACATTAAATTTTTGTACCCTGGCACTGTCCGTGTCTTGAATTTCATATTTGACAGGTAAGGTGATGGTAACTCCATCAGTGTGATCTAGCTGACCTTGTAGCTCAAATACAAACGCTTGCGCATCTCCAGTGCTATCCGTAGGATTGGTCAAAGTAATGGTAAACACTTCACTACCTACGGCACTAGCAACCACCGTATGACCGTTATTACTCACCTCGTAAGTCAACGGCTCGCCATTGGACTCAAGTGATAAGGCTTCTAACCCTGCTGTGGTAACACCAGTGAATACTATATCGCTTATATCATCTGCAGCTTTAGTGATGCCAAGGTTACGCATCGCTCGTAGCGCATCAGGCGTCGTATCGGTGCCACCAGTTAGGTCATCTTCATTCAATATAACTTCAGGAATAAGTGCCGTGGGCTGTGTGTCATCCACTGTGATATTAAAGTCAGCAGTACTGATATCACCATTGGCATCTGTAATCGTATAAGAGATACTATCGATAATGCCGTCTAGATTATCCGATGTATCATCCGACATGTATGACCACGTGCCATCTGCGTTAATAGTTAATGATCCATATTGAGTATCGACTACAGTGCCTGTTGTTACTGTTTGACTATCACTATTTTCATCTAAGTACGTGAATGACGTAATGGTTGTATTTGGCGTACCCAAATCATCGTTAGATAATAGATTTAGATTTTCAGTGACACTGTTAATGCTTAGCTCACCTTCTTCAACCCTTGCATTATCAGATACTGCTTTCGGCGTCGCATCCACACTGATAACCGTCGTCGTTGTATTACTATCAGCATTATCTGTATCAGTGACCGTCACTTCAATGATACGGTCTATTTCGCTAGGCGTAGCAGAGGTATTGGCAAAAGTAATGGCATCAATGGCGGACTGATAGTCAGCTAAGCTTGCACTGCCGCTCAACTCAATACGACTATTTCCTAACAAGGTGGCTGAAATACCTGTTGGTAGATCACCTTCATCAATGGCAATTAAATCGCCTGTTTGTGAGTTGCTCAAGACAATAAGTGCACTGCCAATCGTATCGTTATTATCAATATCAGCAATGGCACTACTGTCACTGATAGCAACAGGGACGTCACCCTCTTGGTAAACCGTTGCATAATTGATAGTGGTATTACTATTACCAGAGATATCCAAGGTTGGCGCGTCGTTAGCACCATTAATAGTAATAGTTAGAGTTTGAGTAATCCCACCTACCTGATAAATAAATACTTGGTCGATTGCTTCCCCTTTAGCAATGGCTTGTACCTTAGAGTTGTTATTGTTTACAACATACGTATACGAGCCATCTTCGTTTAAGGTTAACGTACCATAATCATTTGCATCGCTAGGCTGACTCTGCAAGCTGACGGATGTTTCGGTACCGACTTCATCATTAGCTAATACATTGCCTGTCGCGGTTAAAACGCCATCTTCTTGTACAGTATTTACATCAGGCTTGAGGTCAACGTCATCGACAATCTGGCCTGTGACACTGTTTTCGGTATCAATTTGAACAGATTCAAAGCCACTATTGGTACCATCAACAGAGCTTATTGCTAGCTGATAATTCTCGATGCCTTCTTTTAATGGATCATTTAATACCGTATTGGTCAGGATAATTTGATTACCAGTGCTAGCATTAAACGTCACCGCAGTCAGCTTGCTACTCGCATCAAAATCGGCCGCAGCGGTCTCATCATTAAGATAAGATAAGTTAACCACTATGCTGCCGCTTGCAGGTAATTCGACGGGCTGACCATCAGCATCTACAAGCGATAAAGTATGTGTCAGCGAGGCATTATCTACTTCTATAGTGCTATCATCGCCTGTTAGTTGAACATACACAATATCATTACTATCAAGTCCGCCTTCATTAGAGCTATTGCCTAAATTGTTAGTATTGATAGTAGTAGTGATACTGTTAGTTGTCGTGTCACTAAAGTCGACAGCTTCAAATTCGTTAGTGCCAATATCCGTGATAGTGAGACTATAATTTTCACCTTTGTCAGCAAGATAGTCATCGATGGTGTCGATGTTAAGCGCAGCACTTGATTGTCCTGCAGGTATGGTGACAGTGATGGTTTGGGCATTATTATATTCGGTGTCTGTATCTTGAGTACTGACATTGTTAAAGGTGACGGTGACATCGGTGTTTTGAGTAACGATAACAGGACTACCGCTTTCATCTAAAAATTTGACTGTATATTCAGCCTCTTCACCTTCAATAACATTCTCGTCTCCCGTGATAACAACATAAGTGATGTCAACGACAGG